>NZ_JBARZC010000461.1:0-1678 GCF_049649345.1 Henriciella sp.
TGTCTATGCTGTGAAGGCAGCTGGCGAGAAGGCCGTGAAATATGCTCGTTCCGGAAAGGGCCCATACATCCTGGAGATGAAGACCTATCGCTATCGCGGTCACTCCATGTCCGACCCTGCAAAGTACAGAAAGCGCGAAGAGGTTGACGACATCCGAACCCATCACGACCCCATCGATGGGCTGAAAAAGCAGATCATCGAGGCAGAGGTCGCGACCGAAGAAGAGCTGAAAGAGATCGACAACGAGATCAAGGCGACCGTCAAAAAGGCGGCCGACTTCTCTCTCGACAGCCCCGAGCCCGAACCGTCCGAACTGTGGACCGATGTGTTGCGCGAAGTGGAGACCGCCTGATGTCGATTGATGTGCTGATGCCAGCCCTGTCTCCGACGATGGAAGAGGGCACACTCGCCAAATGGCTGAAGAAGGAAGGCGACACCGTTTCTTCCGGTGACGTCATTGCCGAGATCGAGACCGACAAGGCGACGATGGAAGTCGAGGCGGTCGATGAGGGTGTGCTCGCCAGGATCCTGGTTCCGGAAGGCACCGAAAACGTCAAGGTAAACGCCGTGATCGCAAAACTCGCCGAAGAAGGCGAGGATGCTTCGGATGTAAAAGATGAACCTGCCAAGGACTCAAAAGCTAAGGCCGAGGCAAAGGATGCGCCGTCGCCGGAAGGGGATGGCGACGAAAGCGACGAGGGCTCGGAAGACGCCGGTGCGTCTGCCCCCCCGAAACCAGATACATCGTCCCTGAAGGACCCGCAAGTGCCGGACGGCACGGGCTTCACCGATACGAGCGTGCGTGATGCTTTGCGCGATGCGATGGCTGAGGAAATGCGCCGCGACGAGTCGGTTTTCGTCATGGGCGAAGAAGTCGCTGAATATCAGGGCGCGTACAAAGTCACCCGCGAGCTTCTTCAGGAATTCGGTGCCAAGCGCGTTGTCGATACTCCGATTACGGAACATGGTTTTGCCGGGCTTGGCGTCGGCGCAGCCTTTGGCGGTCTGCGCCCGATCGTCGAATTCATGACCTTCAATTTCGCCATGCAGGCAATTGACCAGATCATCAACTCGGCGGCCAAGACGCTGTACATGTCCGGCGGCCAGATGGGCTGTCCTATCGTGTTCCGCGGCCCGAACGGGGCAGCATCGCGCGTCGGCGCGCAGCATAGCCATGACTATTCCGCCTGGTATGCGAACGTGCCAGGCCTGAAAGTTGTCGCGCCCTATGATGCGGCCGATGCCAAAGGCTTGCTCAAGGCGGCGATCCGTGACCCGAACCCAGTCGTTTTTCTGGAACATGAGCTTCTTTATGGAGAAAGCTTCCCCGTACCGGACCTCGATGATTATGTCCTGCCGATTGGCAAGGCGCGTGTGCGCAAGCAGGGAAGTGATGTGACGCTCGTCGCGCATTCCCGCATGGTCGGCTTTGCGCTCCAGGCAGCTGAGAAGCTCGCCGAGGATGGTATCGACGCGGAGGTGATCGACCTTCGTTCGCTTCGCCCCCTCGACACCGATACTGTCATCGAAAGTGTCAAGAAGACCAATCGGATTGTGACCTGCGAAGAAGGGTGGCGCTTCATGGGCGTCGGCGCGGAAATCTGCGCGACGGTGGTCAACGAGGCCTTCGACTATCTCGATGCGCCCCCGACCCGTGTCTACCAGAAGGATGTTCCGC
>NZ_JBARZC010000462.1:0-4428 GCF_049649345.1 Henriciella sp.
CATTCGACCACAGGACGACCACGACGCGCGAATCCCGAAGCATGCCCTCTGTGACCTCATCATAGGTCTGTCCCGCCCTCAGGATCTTGTCCCACCAGACCGAGAAGCCTTCCTTCTCAAGGTGCTCTGCGATCTGCTGTGCCTTGGGGCGATCCGCCCGGCTGTAAGACAAAAAGATGTCCGCCATAATCCCCGCCCCCTGACGTTTCTATTAACCTTACCTGCAAACCCTTGAGCGGCAAAGGGATATCGGGTGGCATCGGGGCACAGGTTTGATGACGGGCAGGTTGAGGCGAGCTTCACCGTACAGAGCACCGCATCAGAACCGATAGCTGATCCGCGTTGCTGCGCGGCAGAACTTGTCGAGTTCTTCCAGGCTCAGCCGCTCCATGTCTGCAACGATTTGGGATAAGGGAACAGTCTTGCTTTCGGCCTTCGCCGCCAAGGCCTCGATGTCACGGACATATTGCTCGTAGCGCGTCCGCGACTGCTCTTCCAGCGTGGCATTGTCCATGATGGCTTCGGTGGCACCAAGAATGAAGAAGCAGACCGCCATGAAATCGATCCATGCGGTCTGGAAATCCATGCCGAAGTGGGACGCGAGCTTCGCCCCCAGAGCCAGGAAAGCGAAGGTCGCTGCACAGAGGTAGATGATGTCCTGCGACGAACTCAGAAGCCTCCGGCGGCTCGAGAAGCTTTCCAGCTCCGACTGCGCGAACCGTTTCTGATAGTCGACCCTCAGATCGCCATAGGCGGCCCTCGCTTCCGCTGTGATCTCGGGATTTACAGGCTTCCTGGTCTTGGGATGCACGATCATCGCGCGCGCTGGCGAGAAGGTTCTTACAACCGCAATTCCGGCATTGAGTTCGTTCTGGAGCAAGGCAAGCCCCCTGCGCGCATGATCGTTCGCCGCCGCCCTCAACGCTGCGCTGTCCTTCGCCTCCTGCGCCAGCGCAAAGGCCTGAAATTTCAAGCTTCTCAACCGTTCGACAGCATACCGGTTCAGCAGCCATTTCGGCTTTTGATCAGTCAGCATGATATAGGCCTGAAAACCGATCCCTATGCCCGCCATGAGGACAGCGATCAGGCTGGTGATATTACGATAGGCCCAGTCGGAGAAAAGCAGGGTTTCAGCGATCGTGTAAATCGCGCTGACGGCAATCAGGACAATGGCCGACTGGCCAAAGGTGTGAAAGCGCCGCTTTGCCTTCATTGCAATGGCGTCGCGGCGCAGAAATTCCTGATCGAGTTCAGGTGTTTCAAGAAGACCGGAAATGGGCTCGTGAATCGACAGCGTCGCTTCAGCGGGAAAGACGTCCCTGTTACTGGTGCGCATCCCGCTCCCCCCGAACTCGTTCTGATCTCACCAGATGATTCCGGAGAAGGCCAGCCCTTTCTGGCTGCGCTTGAGGGCTTGCGGCTCCCCGCCCTCGCGCAATTGCTTCCTGTCCTTCGATTTCTGCCGTAACGTGATCGCGGAAGGGGGCAAAAGATGAGCGGATCGCAAACAACTGTCTTCTTCAGCTACTCGCGCGAAGACAAAGCGCGCGCCATCCCGATCATTTCGACGATCACGGATGCGGGATACTCTGTCTGGTGGGACGGCATGCTCGCCGGCGGTTCGACCTATCTGGAAACGACCGAGCGGGCGCTGGAATCGGCGAGGGCCGTCGTCGTACTCTGGTCAGACCGCTCAATCAAATCCCACTGGGTGCGCGATGAGGCGACCTATGGGCGCGAACAAGAGAAGCTGGTGCCGCTTTCGATCGATGGTGTCCAGCCGCCACTCGGATTCAGGCAAATCCAGTTCATCGATATGGATGGATGGACAGGCGGAGCGGACGCTGTCGAGGTGCGTGAGATGTTGGCGGCAATCGCGGCCCTGCACGCGGGCGACGAACGGCCATCCAAACCCGTGAACGCTGTCGCCCCTGCGAAACAACCCGCAACGCCAACCCGCCGGCAATGGCTGATTGGCGCAGGCGGTCTCGCGCTCGCGGGCGCGGCCGGTGTTGCAGCGGTACAGTCCGGTCTTTTCCGGCCCAGCCAGATTGCCGAGCAGGGCATCGTCGTGCTGCCTTTCAAAAATCTCAGCGGGAATGCGGCGCGCGATTATATCTCCTCCGGGCTATCGGCCGAGATCAGGTCGACGCTTGCGCGCAATCCGATGCTGCGTGTGGTTGCGCAGACCTCTTCGGAAGCGATGCGGGATGCTGGGCTTGATGCCATCGAGATCTGCCGCCGGCTTGGCGTCGCCTACCTCCTCGACGGGACCGTGCAGGGCGAAGGCGACAGTCTGCGGTTGACGGCAGAACTTGTCGACGGGCGCAGCGGATTTTCCAATTGGTCGAAGACGTTTGAAAAATCAGATGCAGACCTGCTGACGGTTCAGGCAGAAGTCGCAGATGCGGTGAATGCGTCACTGACGCCGGACCAGCCGGCGATCCCGAACGACGCTGCCGGAAACACGGAGAACGGCGAGGCCTTCGACGCCTATCTTCAGGGAATCGCGCGCTACCGCGACAGCCGCGGGGCCGACGACATCCGAAGCGCCATCGACCTTCTAGACACAGCCACGAGCCTCGATCCGGGCTTCGCTGCCGCCTTCGCCGCCAAGGGAAGAGCGGCCGCCTCGCTGGCAAGCTGGAGCGATGATCCTGTAGAGACGAACCAGGCGCGCGCGACTGCGCTGGAAGCGGCAAAGCAAGCGGTGTCGCTTGCCCCAAAAATGGCGGACGCCCACTCCACGCTGGGCTGGGTTTACCTCAACGTTCTTGTTGACGTACCGGGAGCACTCGTTCCATTCGAACGCTCTTTCGAGCTCGGCCAGGGAGACGCGACCGTGCTGGCACGTTACTCCGCCTATATGGCCCGCATCGGACGAGATGCCGACGCGCTGGGGGCTGTTCGCAAAGCTGTAGGCCTCGACCGTCTCAACCCGACGATCCACCGCGCCGAAGCTTTCGTTCATTATGCTGCGCGCAGGTACAAACAGAACAATGAGGCCATCAGCCGGGCTCTCGCCTTGCGCCCGGAACTGAGCGACAGCCATGCGCGAATTGGCCTGGCTGAAGTGTGGCTTGGCAGGGCGCAGGCCGGCCTGGACTCTTGCCGCGCCGAACGATCAGCGTTCTACAGGCATAGCTGCGTCGCGATCGCAGCGTGGAAATCCGGGGATGAGCAGGCCGCGCGTGAGGCAATGGCCAGCCTCGAAGCAGAGTATGGCGACATCTCCTACTATGAACAGGGCGGGATTCTTGCCCAGTGGGGCGCCCTCGATGAAGCAATGGACCGGCTTAACCTGGCCCTCAGAGTGTCAGACGTCGGTCTCACACGCGCTAAGGTAGACCCTGCGCTCGACCCGCTTCGCTCAAGGCCGGACTTTATTCAATTGCTCAATTCACTGGGCCTGTCATAGTCTCGAAGAGCTCAGAGGGAGGACGTATCATGAAACTCAAGATTATACTGGCCGCAGCGCTGGCCATTCCGATGGTCGCTTGCACGACAACCGGCGCAGATGGCGAAGACGGAGCCGATGCAACATCGACCGCAACAGATTGCGAACCGGGCGATCCCGGGTATCCGGACTGCCAGACGGGCGTCCCTGAAATCATCGAATAGACCTGCCGATCAGGACCGGTCGGCACCTTCGATGGTCGACCGGATCCAGTCCGAATAGGCCGATACATCCGTATAAATGCCAGGCTTGCCATCGACATCGCACGTCGGTGAGCCCGCGCTGACGATGCCGACCAGCGTGGACTGGACGACGACCGGGCTGCCACTGTCGCCAAGACATGTCTTGCGGTTCGGATCATAGCCGCAGAAAACGCCCTCCGGAAGCGTATCGTCTGGCCCATAGTCGCGCAGGGCGAGGCAGGTTTCCCGGTCGACGACCTGTAGCGTCACGGCCTGCATGACGGCGCTAGGCGCCTCGCCTACAACAGGCTGCGTCTTGCCCCAGCCGATCGCAACGACAGGCGCACCTGGCTGTGAATAGACGGGGTCCGGATAGGGGTCAGCATACCCGATCTGCGGACCATCGGTCTCGGCCGCGGCCCCCGAGGCCTGCGCAAATAACAAATCTGGCTGCGACGTCAGAGGATTATCCGGCACCGGGGCCAGATGAAACCGTTTGGCTTCCTCGCCGGTGGCGAGATCCCAGAACCGCACATAACCATTATTGCCCCAACTCGCGAGTTGGGCACCCTCCGCGGTCAGCGCAGCGCCATGGACTTGCCCGCCATGAAAAACCCGCACGACCGGATCACCGGTGCGGGTATCCCAGACCTGGGCAAACCCGAAATCATTCCAGCTGAGCAGGTACCGCTCATCCTCGCTCAGCTTCACGCCGCGCAGCACGAAGCTGTGGTCGATCTCTATATCCGCTGCGCAATACTCGGTGGATGAGCAGCGGCTGAGGTTCCA
>NZ_JBARZC010000463.1:0-3803 GCF_049649345.1 Henriciella sp.
GCCTGTCGCGGTCGAGCGAGCAGACCTGTTCGCGTCCGAGTTTCGTGCGATGGATGAGCCCTGCCCCGGCCAGAATGCCAACATGTTTGGAGACCGCTGCAAGCGACATCTCATGCGGCTCTGCAAGCCGGCTCACACTCTGGTCAGCCTGCGCCAGCGCCGCGATAATACTGCGCCGCGTCGGATCGGCCAGCGCCTTGAAAGCGCGATCAAGACCAGAAGATTGCTCAACCATTTGGTTATGTATACAGGCAAGCGTCTAATTGTCAACCGATGAGTTGAGCATCACGATGCTATCAGCGATAGCTTCTCGTACCGTGTCTTCACGAAAAAAGGCGGCCGTTTCCGGACTTAGCCGAGCGCGCGGCGCACAGCCTTGCCGGCGGAGCCGGTGTCGATCCGGCCCGGATAGCGGTTCTGCAGCTCTGTCATGCAGCGGCCCATATCCTTGAGCTTGCTGGCTTCGAGATCCTCGACGACCTGTTCGACAGCCGCTTCAAGCGCAGCGCCGGAGAGGGGCTGGGGCAAGAAGGACTGGATGATCTCGATCTCTTCGCGCTCGCGTTCTGCGTCGCTGATACGGCCGGATTCGTCATATTCGCGCGCGGAGACTTCGCGCTGGGCGACCATGGTCTCCAGCAATTTGCGAATGTCTGTTTCTTCGCAGCCCTCGCAATGCCCGCGCCCGCGTGCGGTGACATCACGGTCGCGCATGGCACACTTTACGAGCCGCAAAGTGCGTGCACGTGTGCTCTGGGCATCTTCTGATTCAGCTGTCTGGAGCGCGTCCAATATACGGTCGCGGATGCTACTGGATGGAGAAACGTCTACCTGTCCCATACCTGTACTTTTCTAATGGACCTGACCGCTTGACGGCTGGGTCGCTGCACGCCTATCTCGCCACGCAGATTGAGGTCATATAGTGACCGAAATCCTAATGGCGTTCGACAGGACGCGAGGAGATACGCCTATGGCCGCTAAAAATCAACACGATACACCAGCAACGGGTGCGATCGCTCTGGCAGATGGAACGGTCTTTCTGGGAACAGGTTCCGGCACGCCGGGAATCGCAGTGGGCGAACTCTGCTTCAACACTTCCATCACAGGTTATCAGGAAATCCTGACAGACCCGTCCTATGCCGGACAGGTCGTGCTGTTCACCTTCCCGCATGTCGGCAATGTCGGCGCCAATCCGGACGATCATGAGGAATCCTCGGCGCCTGCAGCAAAAGCAGCCACGGGGGCCGTCTTTCGTGAGCCGATTACGCCCCCGTCAAACTGGCGCTCGCGCGACCATTTCGATGCCTGGCTCGCGACCAAGCACATAACCGCAGTTTCAGGTGTCGATACCCGCGCGCTGACCCGCATCATCCGCGAGACGGGCATGCCGAAATGTGCCGTCGCCTACTCGCCTGACGGGCGAATCGATATTGACGCGCTCATCGAAGCCGCGCGCGCCTGGGAAGGCCTCGAACATGCCGATCTGGCGCTGAACGTGGTCGGTGATGCCCAATATGACAATTCAGAGCGGCTCTGGGATCTTGTCACAGGCTTTGCGAACAATGATCAAACAGACTTCCACGTCGTCGTGCTCGACTATGGCGTGAAGAAGAACATTTTGCGCAACCTCGCCCATGTCGGCGCGCGGGCCACGATTGTGCGCGGCGACACGCCGTTCGAAGAGATCATGAAGCTTGATCCGGATGGGATCGTCCTCTCGAACGGTCCTGGTGATCCGGCGGCCACGATCACCCGCTGCGGCGACACGATCGGCCAGCTGATTGACAGCGGCAAGCCGCTTCTCGGCATCTGCCTTGGTCACCAGCTGCTCGCGCTCTCGCTCGGCGCAAAGACCATGAAGATGCCGCAGGGCCATCATGGCGCGAACCATCCGGTCAAGGACTTCGAGACCGGCAAGGTTGAGATCGTGTCAATGAATCATGGCTTTACGGTCGACCCGGAGACGCTGCCCGAGGGCGTGGAAGAGAGCCACAAATCCCTCTTCGACGGGACCAATTCGGGCCTGCGCGTCGCGGGAAAACCGATCATCTCGGTCCAGCACCACCCCGAAGCGAGCCCCGGCCCACAGGATAGTTTCTACCTTTTCGAGCGCTTTGCCGGCTTCATGAAGGACCAACGCAGCTGAACGCCGGCCTTCTTGCGCCCGGGAATAACCGTCTCGGCGTTATAGCGAATGATCTTTCAACAAAAGGCTGGAGCTGGCAGCCGGGGCTTCTCCCCGAAGCTCTGACGGCTGCCCTGCGCGAAGAACTGCTGAAACGCGACGCCGCCGCTGATCTCGAAGCGGCAGGCATTGGCCGCGAAGACGGGTTCCTGGTTGATCGCTCCATCCGGCGCACGCGCATTACCTGGTTTGACGGATCAACGCCGCCTCAGCAGGACTTCCAGATGTGGTCAGAGGGGCTGCGCACCTCGCTCAACCGCGAGCTGATGCTCGGCCTGTTTGAAATGGAAGTCTGCTTTGCGGTCTACCCGCCCGGAGGCTTCTATGACCGCCACCTCGACAGCTTCGCCGGCGCGAGGAACCGGGTCGTCTCCCTCGTCGCCTATCTCAATGAGGATTGGGACGAGGCATGCGGCGGCGCACTTGCCGTCTGGCCGGAAGGCGCAGACGAGGAGGCGCCCCCGGCCGCGCGGATCATCCCGGAAGGCGGCGGCGTCATGCTTATGCTGTCAGAAGCGATCCCGCACTCCGTTGAAGTAACACACGAGAAACGCCTCGGCATGGCAGGCTGGTGGCGGGTCAACCAGTCCGGCATGGACCGCATCGACCCGCTGAGTTAGCGCCTTTTGATTTACTGCGGATAACGGACGGTTTCGGTCACGCTGGCCCCGTCTTCATAGACGTTTACCGAAACGTCCGCAAAGCTCGGTTCGCCGCGCAGGTTGGAGCCGTTGCTCATGGCCCAGCCTTCCTCCGGCATGCCATTCTCCGCCCTGTCGAATTCGCCATTTCCGTTAAGGTCATGCCAGACCGACACAGAATAGTCGCCCTCAGGCAGATCGAAGCTGACCGTGTGTGTGCCAGCGGCTGCATTTTCCATTATCTCGCCAGCGACGCCGTCATTTTTCATGAACTGTGCTTCGGTCTGAACGCCGATATAGAGCGTCGCGCCGCGGTCTTCGACGCCGTTCACTGTAACGGTAAGCGGCGCGGCGATGGCGGGTGTGGCAATTGCCAGAGCGGCGATGCCAGCTGTCAGGATACGGTGTTTCATAAGCTCTCTCCAAGTCCGCAATGTACTTTGTATTTCAAAGTTATTTGCCCCTGTCAAGCCCGACCGACCTTGCCGCATCTCTCTGACCGCGCAGAAAAAAGGCGGCCCGTCTCCGTACCGCCCTTCTAATGGAATGCCTGATGGGCCCTATTCCCCGGTCCCCAACACCTTCTCGATGAACAGCGTCTGCGCTTCGGACTGGAAGTCCCGGTTGGACTTCTTGCGGAAGCCGTGGCCTTCATCCATCGCCAGCAGGAACCAGGCCTCTCCGCCATTCTCGCGCACCGCCTCGAGGATCTGTTCAGCCTCTGAGGCTGGCACGCGCGGATCATTGGCGCCCTGAATGATGAAGAGCGGCTTGGTGATCTCATCGGCATTCTTCAGCGGGGAGATCTCCTCGAAGAAGGCCGCGATCTCGGGGTCGCGCTCATCGCCATATTCGGCGCGGCGAAGGTCCCGGCGATAGCCCTTGGTGTTTTCAAGGAATGTCTTGAAGTCGGAGATGCCGACAATGTCGATGCCGCCGGCGATCCGGTCATTATAGTCGACCATGGACGCCAGAAC
>NZ_JBARZC010000464.1:0-9614 GCF_049649345.1 Henriciella sp.
CCTCATAGGCCTTGGAGTTGCGGGCCTGAAACGTCCGTTCCGTGTTCACTGTAAACGTGGGATCGACTGCTTTCAGCATTCGCCACACCGTCTCCGAAGCGTCATCGGCTTCCCTGGCTGACCATGCCAGGTCGAAGTCCTCAGTTTCATCCGGCGCGCCGATGATCTGACCAGCCGCCTCAATTGAATAAGCCACCATCGCATTCGTCCCGACGACAAGCAGGTGGCTGCCGAGAAGATCCCGCGTGTCCGCTTCTCTCAGGATCGGACCAGCATCGCTCGACAAAAGAGGCAGCCGGAGCGCGCGATAAAGCCGCGAACTTTCCTCGAGTACAATCCGAGCACCATCCCGCTGCGCTTTCGCCTCGGACTTCTGCTCATGATAGGTCTCGAACTGCGCCTGAAGCTCGTCATTCCAGCGTCCAAGGCTTTTGCCATTTCCTCGCCGGTCAAAAATCTCGTAGAGATAATCCTTGCCCGACACTGTCTTGCGTCTGAGGTCATAAGGCATGGCAAAGAGCTTGCGCTCTGCCTCGATCCAGACCTCGTAGCGCTGGCGCAGATTGATAAGCGTGCGGAGCTGCTCATCACTGAAAGGTTGCACGGAACTCATGCCGCATTATCCCACATTTTCTACTTTTCTAAATATGCGGGATAAATTGTTTATTTTCTGTGTATTGAGATCGCTTCAAAGCTAGTGAAGGGCTGACATGCCAAAGCCATCGCTATTCGGCTCATCATTTTAGCTTACCATGAGCTTCTGCGCTCAGCGATCTCGATGAGGCGAGTCTTGGCCGGCACCACTAGCACCATGACACTTCTCCCGGCAGGATCGTCGCTTGCTCCCGTGCGCACTGCATGCGCGAAAACTTCTTCGTCCTGAACGTCGCTGCCGTTGAAGTAGATGCTAGCGGGCTCTCGCCGCGAGTCGCGCGCTTCAGAGCAACGCTCGAAAAGGAGACCCAACACATCCGAGTCAGCGCCCACTTCCTTTGCAGGTACCAAACTCGAAGGCCAATTTCTGGATTTTCTATACCAAATTCGGCCCTTTGGTCCGTAGCAAATCAAGATTGAATAGAGCGGATCAGTGTCAACAAACCGTAGGGCCGTTGCCGTACGACTCGTCAGGAATACAGTAGCAAGCTCGCTGATTGAGTGGAAAGAAGGTCGATCATAAGATTTGACCATTGGCTCGAACATGTATTTTGGCATGAGCAGACCAGCCGAATAAGAATCGGCCTGTCGCTCTTTCCCTGAAACGGTGTTCCGGGTCGAACCGATCACTTCCTTCGAGCAATGCAAGTTCTGGTTCTTATGACATTGCCAGTGGCCAATCTCATGCCCAAGCGAGAAGCGTGCGCGTTCGGCCCCGCCGCGATCATCAATTGTGATAATCGCTCTGTCTCGAATACCCATGATCTGTGCTTCGCATCCATCTAGAGGACGGTAACGGACCCTCGCCTTGAGCAGCCAGGCCAGCGCCTCCAGGTCAATCTGCTCGGGCGACGTAATGCCGTAACGCTGCATTAAGAGTTCAGGGCGCAGAAAGATCGTCACTTTTTGCTATCATCGTCCAAGTCTATATCGAGCTCCTCAAGCAGCTCCAAAACATCTTCGAGCTGCGCCAGGGCGTCTCTGTCCGAGAGCTCCGACCCGTCCGCATTTCTAGCCGCAATCGTAAGTTCGCTGAGTTCTGCTTGGACCTGGCGCAGAAATGCACGCGCCTCGTCTGGCGTTTGAGGCCGACTGCGAGCCTCCCGCTTTCGTCGATCTTCCAGGAACTCAACCCTGGCTTTCCTCAGCTCAACAAAGCCTGCCCGCCCTTTCGCCGCAATCAAGGCACGCTCAAACACGGATAGGCCATCGCCAGACTTGTAACCGAGAGATTCCAGTTCTTGCTGAACCTCCGCATTGGTCATACCGAGAATGTCGTCGAGCACAGCGTCGTCCAGACGGTCGAGCTCGTCGCGCTTTTTAGATTCGGTCATGATCCTCTCCGACCTTCGAATTCACTTATCTTGCGGCGAATCCTTCGCCTGATGGTGGCGAGCTGGCTCTTTGAGACACCTGTCTGCACGCAAAGCTCTTCACCTGACAGCCCTTCAAACACGCCAAGCAAAACCAGCTGGGTCTCGTCATCGTCGAATTGCTCATACAACCAGGCATGAAATGCCGCGTCATGCTCCTCCCGGCAGATAGTCTCTTCAACACCCGCCCGGCCATCGCTCACCGTATCGGCGAATAAGCCGAGATCCGCCGGCGTCTCAGCATACCCGGCGTCTTCACGGCGGGCGCGCTTTCGCACTTCTGAACTTGCAATACTCTTCATGACGCCGCCTAGAAAAGCAACAATGTCAACATCCCGAGGCCTCTGGCGATCTCCACAGAGCACTCTTGTCAGCGCCTCCTGCAGGAGATCCTCCGGGCTGAGACGCGCACGTACCGCAAAGTACCCCGCAATCAGCAGGAGGCGATCCCCCTGATGGCGACTGACCTCCTCAATCTCGTCTTTGCAGTCTTCTGCGGACCGCTTTCGTGCAGCGTCAGCGGCGCTCATGCTCCAGCTCCTAGTATACCCATACTCATCTATGCGTGCCGCAACCCTGCATTCGGACAAGTTCGAAAGCTGTCCGAATTCAGCCGTGCGGCGAGCCTTTGTTTACGTGGGCACTGACGTTGCCCGGCGCAACAAAGGAAATCCAATAATGACCTCCCATAACTCTGAATATTTCGACCTGGAAACGGCTGCCCGCTGCGGCCAGCCGGTGACGGCCGACCGCTACTTCAAGATCCGCATCGACGACCGGTCCTACAATGTGGACGATCCCAAGCTGACCGGAAGCCAGCTCCTGAGGCTGAGCGGCAAACGGCCGATCGACGAACATCTTGTCTTTCTGAAGCTTGCCAATGGTGGGTTCGAGGAGATTCGCCTCGATGAAACCGTTGATCTGACACAGCCCGGCGTTGAGCGGTTCTTGACGTTCGACAGCAGCGCTTCCTATCGCCTAGTTATCGATGGTGAGCGCATCGAATGGGGCGCTCAGCTGATTACGGGCCTCAAGCTGAAGCAAATCGCCGGGGTTGACCCTGACAAATATGTGCTCTGGCGAGAAGTGCGCGGAAGCGAAGATATTGAACTGGCGAATGAAGACATCATCGATCTCAGCGAAGCTGGGCTCGAGCGCTTCTTCACGGTCATTGCCCAAACTACTGCCGGAGACGCAGGCCCCGCCCTTCCCCAAGCCGATCAGCGCTATCTTTCTGAGCAGGGCTACCGGTACGAGCTCGCACACGAAGCGGGACAAACGGCAATCATCCTGAAGGCCGTCGACCTCCCGAAGGGGCACTATGATGTGGAACTGGCTGACATTCTGATCATGCTTCCGCCCGGCTACCCGGATGCCCCTCCTGACATGTTTTATTGTCTGCCCTGGCTTCGGCTTGTCGCACGCGGCGCCTACCCCAATTGTGCCGATGTTCCGCTCTCCTTTCAGGGGCAGTCCTGGCAAAGGTGGTCGCGCCATAACAATGAATGGCGCCTTGGCAAGGACGGCATCTGGACCATGCTGAAGCGCGTTGAACATGCACTGGCGGAGGCGGCCTGATGCTGCGGGATATCATCATACCCAACCGCCTTGGCACGGCTATCCGGCGGGCGGCCTTCAGTTCCGGCCAAGAGGCCGGCGCGTGGCTGCTTTTCAGGCGTGCGGTGATTGGTGATGATCCATGGACAAAGAAGCCGCGCGAGCGGCTCATTCTCAGCGATGTCCTTCCGTTTGAGGGTGAAGACATCGCGTCTGCATCGCCAACGCATCTGACGGTCCGAACGTCTTCATTCGTCCGGACACTGAAATACGCAAATGACAACGGGCACACTGTGGGCTTCCTTCACGGCCACCCTTGCGGCACTGCCGCCTTCTCGGTCCGCGATGACGAGAACGAACTCGCCCTGTTCAACGCGGCCCGCAACAGAAATGGGCCGGACGCCTGCCTGGTAAGCGTGCTGGCGATTTCGGGTGGACGCCTGTTGGCGCGCATCTGGCAAGGTTCAAGCGATCCCGATCCATCCCGTCTCCTGGAAACGGGACGACGCATTGCCCTCTGGTCTGATCACACCGACAACACCAGCCCGGATCTTGACCGGCAAGCGAGAGTCTTCGGCGAGACGTTTAATGTGACGCTCCGGAACCTCTCATGCCTTGTTGTCGGCGCGGGTGGCACCGGCTCTCCTCTCGCCGTGATGCTGGCTCGATCAGGCTTGGGCCGAATTGCCATCATCGATCACGACGTGGTCGAGAGCACTAATCTGCACCGGCTATATGGAGCAACGCAGAGAGATATCGGCAGGCACAAAGCTGAAGTGCTGGCAGCCCACATCAACGAATTTGGGCTTCCCGCCCAGGCAATGCCCCTCGTCCGTAACTTGCTGGACCCGGAATGCAGGGATGCGCTCAAGTCGGCAGATGTCATTTTTTGCGCGACGGACGATCACGCCTCGCGGATGCTGCTCAACCGGTTCTCCGTCTTCTATGAAATCCCGGTCCTTGACATCGGACTCGCCGTCGCCGGCGATCAGGGCAATCGCAGGCGCGACATGACCGGACGCGTAACCCGCCTGCACTCCGGAGCGCCCTGTCTCCTCTGCAGAGGCATCATTGACCCTGTCCGTGCGCGCGAAGACGAGTTAAAAAATCGGGCTCCGGACCAATACGCCGACCAGCAGCGCGAAGGTTATATTCTCGGTGGCGGAGAGCCCGAGCCAGCCTTCATCGGCATGACCACATCCGTTGCCTGCCTCGCCATGGATGAATTTGCTCAGGCCGTCAGCGAATTTCGGGGACCGGATGGTCATGCCCTCCAGAGACTTCGCCGCTTTCATATTCCTGAGGACCGGCGAACCGGAGGGCGCAGCGATAACGACTGTCCGATCTGCGGACACACCGATTACTGGGGACGCGGCGACGTGGTCCCTTTTCTGGACCGAGTAGGTTGAACAATGGTGATATCCTCACTCAGACTTGCACTCGAATGGTTCGAGCTAATTCGGCAGTCTCGCTATAGGTTGCAGCACTCACACACTCAGCCGGACCTTGAATTACTCGATGCGGAAACGATTGTGGTTGTTGGCAGCTTTAGTGCGCCCAAATGGGCTGTATTCCGCTGCCCCGGAAATTGCTCAACGGTGTATCGACTGTCTCTCAACGCGGATCAATCGCCGCATTGGCGCGTCTCAGTAGATTGGTTAGGTCGACCGTCCTGCTCGCCTTCAATACATCAAAAATCGGCATGCCATGCACACTTCTGGATTCGAGCAGGCAGAGTTCAACAATGTCGGGACAACGGATGCGTTGTTGCTAGGGACCATAAAGCATAGTTTTCAAGAGACTAAATGAGAGAAGCGCCATCCATCGCTAGCGATCAATTTCGTAAAGCTGAGCTGAGACGCTGTCGGCCGTGGCAAGCTTCGATGCCACCTGCTCGATGAAATAGTCAAACCGCCTTTGCCCAAGCGCCTGCGCAGCATCCCGCTCGCCTTCCGGCAATGGATCCGTCCGGCACAGCCAGTAGAAAACAAAATGGGCCAACGTCTCCATCGTTAGCGCCACATCCCGCTCGATTGCGCCCTGGCGAATGTCGAAAGCGTCCAGTCGCGACAGCAGCCGGCTCTCCAGGTCCTTGTCCTTCTCCGGAAAGAGGTACTGCTCCAACGCCGCTTCAAGGATGGCGGTCTTGGTCACACCCGGGCTTTCTGCCGCCCGGCAAAGCGCATCATACAGCTTTGTCGAAAGACGGAGATTAGCGCGAGGTTTTGACATGATCAGAAATCCGGAAGTAGGTCCTGGTCGCCGCGATCCATCGCAGCCGCTCGACGAGCTAAGTCCATCGGTTTGCGCTCTTCGGGTCCTGCTGCCTCATCCTCTATCTCACCTACGTCCAATTCCGGCTCGCGCTCTGGCACCAGCGGCAATTCCGGCTGCAAGGCTGGATCCCGCCCGTCCATGTCACCGGTCTCCGCCCAGTGCCTTTCCCGGTCGCTGCCCTCCGAAGGCACCGCCTCCACCGAAAGCCCGCCCTCAACCCGCTCAGCCGCCGGCAGGATGCGTCGCGCAAAATTCCGGTCTGCATAGTAGCGAAGCTTCTTTGCCTTGAGAGGCGGCCGCCCCGACACAAGCACCAGCTCCTCTGTCGGCGACAGCTGCATCACCTCGCCGGGCGTCAGGAGCGGCCGGCTCGTTTCCTGATGCGACATCATCATGTGTGACAACCAGGGCGCCAGCCTGTGGCCGGCATAATTCTTCTGGGCGCGCAGCTCCGTCGCTGTCCCCAAAGCTTCCGACACGCGTTTGGCCGTGCGCTCATCATTGGTCGCAAACGCGACCCGGACATGACAATTGTCCAAAATAGAATTGTTCGGCCCATACGCCTTCTCGATCTGGTTGAGCGACTGGGCAATCAGAAAAGCCCGGATGCCATATCCCGCCATGAAGGCGAGCGCCTGCTCGAAGAAATCAAGCCGCCCCAGCGCCGGAAACTCATCGAGCATCAACAATAGTTTCCGCCGCCCCTCCCCCGGCAGCTCTTCCGTCAGCCGCCGCGCAATCTGGTTGAGCACCAGCCGCATCAGCGGCTTGGTCCGCGACAGGTCCGAGGGCGGACAAGCAAGGTACAGCGAGACAGGCCGGTCACCCGAAACCAGGTCCCCAATCACCCAGTCACTCCCACCCGTCACCTCAGCCACAACAGGATCGCGGTAGAGCTCCAGAAAGCTCAAGGCCGTCGACAGCACACCTGACCTTTCATTCTCCGACTTGTTCAGGAGCGAGCGCGCGGTCTCGGCCACCGTCGGGTGTACTGTCTTCCCAAGGTGGCGCATATTCATCATCAGGGTGAGCGTCGCCTCGAACCGCCGGCGCGGATCCGCCAGAAACCGCGCGCATCCAGCCAACGTCTTGTCGGGTTCGGCATAGAGGACATGCAGGATGGTGCCGACCAGCAAGGCATGGCCCGTCTTTTCCCAGTGATTGCGCCGCTCAAGGCTGCCTTCGGGATCGACCAGGATATCGGCGATGTTCTGGACATCGCGCACTTCATTCTCCCCAAGCCGGACATCCGCCAAGGGATTGTAACGCGGCGAGCCGGCATCGGTCGGGTCAAACCGGACGCACCGGCTGAATGAAGACCGCCAGCCCGAGGTCAGCTCCCAGTTCTCCCCCTTGATGTCATGAATGACGCAGCTGTCCGTCCATGAAAGCAACGTTGGCACAACCAGCCCCACGCCCTTCCCTGACCGCGTCGGCGCAAAGGCCATGACATGGTCCGGCCCGTCATGGCGCAAATAACGCCCCTTCCAGCGCCCGAGGAACACCCCGCGCCGAGACAAGAGACCCGCCACCTTCAAATCTGACGAGCGCGCCCACCGCGCCGACCCATAAGTCGTGACATCGCGGTCATAGCGGCTCCGCCAGACAGAGCCTGCCACAGCAACGGCAATTCCGAGCACGCCGCCGCTGACCGCAATCAATCCCGCCCGATTGAAGACATCCGGTGCATACGCCTCATAGGCATACCACCACTGGAAGATGCGCCACGGCCGATAGACCGGCCAGCCCGACCAGACAAACCAGGGCTCACCCAGTGCCGGCTGATAGCCAAGCTCCCCCGCCGCCCATTGCGTCGCCCCCCAGCACGCCCCAAGCACGCAAGCAAATACGACAACAATCTGTCCAAACAGTATCTTGGTGGGTGACAAGGGCGGCTCCGTGCGAGCGCCCAATCGTAGCTCGGGCAGGAACCAGGATCATCGGGCTTAAAGGCCGATCAATACAACGCCGTGCAACTCGATGAATAAAAAAATTGGAAGGCGGCGACTCCCGGAAAAAAATTGATGTTAGGTAGAACAAAGTTATTCGATCAGCCAACGATCAAATACAGACTTCGGAGGGGAAAGTCGTGGCTGCTGACCGGCCCTACATACAATTTTCAACAAAAGACCTGGGTCGCTTGGCAGATCAAACTGCTAATCTGGCCGTGATCGCAAGCATCATGCATGAGTTGACGTTCCGAAATCGTCGCAACGCCGACGAATTGTTCCGACGCCTTCAATCAAGAAACGATGGAGATGCCGACCTTCAGTCAGAGCTATTCGGCATCGACGAAGTGGAAGTGCCAGCACCAACTCTTGCACGGCCTCCACAATTCAAGCCGACCGAAGAGCAGATCGCCGCGGTTGACGCCTTCAAGTCCGGTAACTCACTCAAGGTCACTGCCTATGCCGGCGCTGGCAAGACAAGCACGCTCAAACTTATGGCGGATGCTCGCCCCGGAGCAGGTCTCTATCTCGCCTTCAATAGATCGATCGCCACAGAGGCAGCCGAAGACTTCCCTCAAGGTGTTGAATGTCGCACGACGCATTCAGTTGCTAAGCGGTATGTCCAAGGACGCTGGGGATACTCAAATCCGCAACTGACGACAGCAATCAAGACCAAGCAATTAGAGGCAGAGCTGGAGCTCAAAAAAGCGAAGCTGCTCGAGGGCTTTTCGCTCACCGGTGTTCAGCAAGCGCACCTGTTCCTCAAGACTGTCCGGTCATTCTGCCAAAGCGATGCCGAAGCCATATCCGCCGAGCATGTTCCTCCGTCCGGCAAGTTGCTCGGACTTGGGTCCGATGAATTATTGCATGTGAAGCATTGGGTCACAGAGCGCGCCAACTCCTTGTGGCAGCGCATGCTGGACAAAAATGACAACATCCCGCTTGGGCATGATGGATACTTGAAGCTCTGGTCGCTGCAGAAACCGAAGCTCGCAAAAGACTATATTTTGCTCGATGAGGCTCAGGACACCAATCCTTGTGTCCTTTCCGTCCTGGCCAACCAGGATTCCCAGATTGTCTATGTCGGTGACCGACACCAGCAGATTTATGAGTGGCGCGGCGCCGTAAATGCCATGGAATTGATGGAAACTGATCGCGAGACATTTCTCACCAAGTCATTTCGATTCGGACATGCGATTGCACACCCCGCAGGAGACATCCTGAAAGCTTTGGGCGAGACCGAAAGTCTCACCGGCAATGAAGCAGTCTTCTCCTCCGTCATCGCGTCAGGGACTACGCGCGCTGTCCTCGCTAGAACCAATACG
The DNA here is from genome assembly GCF_049649345.1 of Henriciella sp. Classification (GTDB taxonomy): domain Bacteria; phylum Pseudomonadota; class Alphaproteobacteria; order Caulobacterales; family Hyphomonadaceae; genus Henriciella. The sequence continues at coordinate 9,136 of NZ_JBARZC010000464.1, forward strand.
ATGGTCATGTCCGAGGTTCTCGAGGCTTTGGGCAATGGACGCAGGCCCCACATCGTCGGCGACCTTAAGGATCTAGAACTGAAGGTCGGCTCTGTTTTCGATCTTCAGAATGGCGAACCTGGCAGCCATCCCGACTTCTTTGGATTTTCCAATTGGGACGAAGTTGTTGCATTCTCGGAAAGTGAAGAAGGCGAAGATCTCCGCGCCTTCGTTTCTCTAGTTCAACGTCACGGACCGAGAGCGCTTTGGAGAGCATTGCGTGAGACCACCGCCTCTGAAGACGACGCAGATGTCATCCTCTCCACGGCCCACCGTGCGAAAGGCAGAGAGTGGGCTTCCGTTTCTATAGCTGATGATTTCGCCAGCATGCAGGACGATGCGGGCCGAATACCAATTTCTGAAGCGAGGCTGTTCTACGTCGCGATAACCAGAGCGAAAGAAATCCTGAGCGTGAACCCGCTGCTCCTATCTGCATATGC
>NZ_JBARZC010000465.1:0-7764 GCF_049649345.1 Henriciella sp.
AAGCGTCTGAGGCAATTTTTGTCTCTCCCGGGCAGGAAAATTAGAAAGTATTGCCCTTTCTTATGCTATTTAGCGCAAGATGGGCAAGCTTTTTCGGCAAAAAATGCAAAAATTATAGCTTAACGAAATTTGGGAGCTTGTTCCTTGGAACACCGCGAAGTCACGCTGAACGATAAATACGATCTTGTCGAGGGCCATGCCTATATGACGGGCATTCAGGCGCTGGTGCGTCTGCCGCTCGACCAGAAGCGTCTCGATGTTGCTGCCGGCCACAATACGGCGGGCTTTATCTCCGGCTATCGCGGCTCTCCGCTCGGGGGCTATGACCAGCAATTGCGAGCCGCTCAGAAATGGCTCGACACGCATGACATAGAATTCTGGGAAGGCCTGAACGAAGACCTTGGCGCAACAGCCGTCTGGGGCTCCCAGCAGCTCGGTCTGTTCCCGGGCGCAAACCGCGATGGCCTGTTCGGCATCTGGTACGGCAAGGCGCCCGGCGTAGACCGCACGGGCGACGCGTTCAAGCACGCCAATGCGGCTGGCTCTTCGCGTCTCGGCGGCGTGCTCGCTGTCTGCGGCGACGATCATATGTGCAAGTCCTCGACGCTGCCGTCTCAGTCTGAGTTCGCCATGCGCGACGCGGAGATTCCGGTGCTCAATCCGGCCTCGATCCAGGACGTGCTCGACTATGGCATCCACGGCTGGGCGATGAGCCGCTTTTCGGGCTGCTGGTCGGCGCTGATCGCGCTTGCCGATACGATGGATTCCGGCGCTGTCGTCGATGTGACGCTGGACCGGTTCAAGCTCATCACGCCTGAGTTCGAGTTTCCGGAAGGCGGCGTCCATATGCGCCGCGGTGACAATCCGCTGGAGAAGGAAAAGCGGCTGCGCGATTTCAAAATCCCGGCCGCGCAGGCCTGGGTCAAGGCGAACGGTCTCGACCATGTCATCGTGCCATCGCCGAAGCCGCGCGTCGGCATCATCACGACAGGGCAGGCGGCTCGTGATATTTTCGAAGCGCTCGCCGCGATTGGCATTTCGCCTGAGGAAGCCGGCCGTCTTGGCATCAGCGTCTTCAAGGTCGCGATGCCCTGGCCACTTGAGCAGACCGCCATCCGCGACTTCTGCAAGGGCCTCGAGCGCGTGCTTGTCATCGAGCACAAGCGCCCGCTTATCGAAGAGCAGCTACGCGCCGCCCTTTACAGCCTGCCGGACAATCAGCGCCCCTATATCGAAGGCAAGATGAACCGTGACGGCCAGAAACTGCTGAGCCAGACCGGTTCGATTCCTGTGCCTGAAATGGCCGACGCGCTGATGAGCCGCGTGCCGGGCAAATGGGATCAGTCAGAAGCCGAGCGCTACTTTCAGCGTGTTGGCGCGGCAGGTCAGGCGGCAATGTCGAATGCGTCGCCGACGGTTCGCTCGCCGCACTATTGCTCGGGCTGCCCGCACAATAGCTCGACCGTCGTACCGGAAGGCTCTCGTGCACTCGCCGGCATTGGCTGCCACTATATGGCGAATTTCATGCCCGACCGGAACACCGACATGACCAGCCAGATGGGCGGCGAGGGTGTTGCCTGGCTCGGCCAGTATTTCGCGACCGATGAAGACCATATGTTCGTCAATCTCGGCGACGGCACCTATTCGCATTCCGGTTCGCTTGCGATCCGCGCGGCGGTGACCTCCGGCGCGAACATGACCTACAAGATCCTATACAATGACGCCGTTGCGATGACCGGCGGCCAGATCGTCGAATCCGGCCAGACGCCGGTGAACATCGCCCAGCAGGTTGAGGCCGAAGGCGTCACCAAGATCGTCATCGTGACCGAAGACACGACGCGTTATGCCGGCGTCAAAGGACTGCCGCGGTCTGTCCGCATCTATGACCGCGAGGAACTCGATGAGGTCCAGCGCATGCTGCGCGACACCAAGGGCGTCTCGGTCATGATCTATGACCAGATCTGCGCGACCGAGAAACGCCGCCGCTCCAAGCGCGGGATGCGCAAGCCGGATCGCACGCGCGTAATGATCAATCAGGAGGTCTGCGAGGGCTGCGGAGACTGCTCTATCAAGTCGAACTGTCTCTCTGTCGAGCCGGTCGAGACCGAACTTGGCCGCAAGCGCCGCATCAACCAGTCGACCTGTAACACCGACCTCTCCTGCCTGCGCGGTTTTTGCCCGAGCTTTGTCACCATCAAGGACGCGCATTTTGCTGCTGAAGACCAGCCGGTGCTGGAAGTCGATGCTTCGGGACTGGCGCTGCCTGATCTTCCTTCGCTTGCTCAGCCCTGGAACGTCCTGTTCACCGGTGTCGGTGGCACGGGCGTCACGACGGTCGCTGCCGTGCTGGCCATGGCGGCGCATGTCGATGGTAACGCTTCGTCCAGCCTCGATATGACGGGCCTTGCGCAAAAGGGCGGCCCGGTGCTCTCGCACCTGCGCTTTGCGAAAGAGCCTGAGATGATTTCGACAGGCCGTGTGCCGCCGGCATCTGCCGATGCGATCATTGCCTGCGATCTCGTCGTCGCTGCGAGCGGCGATGCGATCGGCCTGATGGATGTCGGCCGCACGCAGGCTGTCGCCAATGCCGATGTCACGCCGACCAGCGAATTCATCCGTGATCGGTCGAAGAAGTTCGAGAGCCAGATGCTCGCCGCGCGGGTCAAGCGCCAGGCCCGTGACTTCGGCACGATCGATGCCGAAGCGCTTGCGATCGGTTATCTCAATGATGCGATCTACACGAATATGATCATGGTCGGCTACGCCTGGCAGAAGGGGCAAGTTCCCGTGTCGCTGAGAGGCCTCTACCGCGCGATCAAGCTCAATGGTGTGAAGGTTGCCGAGAACATGAAGGCGTTCGATGTCGGCCGGCTGGCCGCGGCGGACCCTGAGCGTCTTGAAACGGTCTCCGACCCGCGCGGCGATGCCCCGGCCAAGACGCTTGACGAGATCATCGAGGACCGCGCTGCGCGCCTGGTCGCCTATCAGAACGAGGATTATGCGCAGCAATACCGCGACCTGGTCGCCCGCGTTCGCGCAGAAGAAGAGAAAGCCGGGCTCGGCGATGCGTTCACGACGGCTGTCGCGAAATTTGCCTTCAAACTCATGGCGTACAAGGATGAGTATGAGGTGGCGCGTCTCCACACGGACGGCACCTTCGAGAAGAAGCTCCGCGAGACCTTCAAGGGCGGCAAGATCGAGTTCCATCTCGCCCCGCCGCTGATCGCGAAGAAAGATGCCGAAGGGCATCTGAAGAAGCAGCGCTTCGGCCCATGGATGAAGACCGCGTTCAGCCTGCTCAGACGCTTCAAGGGCCTGCGTGGCACGCGTTTCGATATCTTCGGCTATACCGAGGAGCGCAAGATGGAGCGCAAGCTACGCGATGACTATCTTGAGAATGCCGTGAAGCTCGCTGAAGGCCTGAACAAGAAGAACCATGAGCTCGCTGTCGCCATTGCGTCCATCCCCGACGAGATCCGTGGCTATGGTCATGTGAAGGAGGCCTCTGTCGAGGCGGCTGAAGGCCATGCCGAGGAACTCTGGCAGAATTGGCCAAAAGGCGGCCTGCCAAAAGCGAAGACAACGCTTATCGCGGCGGAGTAGAAACGAGCCCAGCCCCAGCCTCGTGGCGAGTGAAGTCGACCCACGAGGCAGGCAGCTGCGCAAACACGCCCTCGTCCTTTGGCTTTGCTTAGGACGAGGGCTTTTTTATGCGTAACGGCTAACGCGCCAGCGCGTCCTCAATCAGCTGCGCGGTCTCGTCGACGCCATAGAGCGCCGCGAAGCCGCCAAAACGGGGGCCCTGGCTCTGGCCAAGTAGGACTTCATAGAGCGCCTTGAACCAGTCGCGGAGATTCTCGAACTCGTGGGCCTTTCCGATCTCGAAGGTCAGGTTCTGCAACTCTTCAGCGCTCGCCTCGCCATCCCATGCGCGCAGGCGCGCGGCAAAGTCTTCAAGAGCCTTACGTTCCTTCTCGTCCGGCGCGCGGTACACCTTCTCCGGCTTCACGAAGTCCTGGTAATAGCGGATCGCGTAACCGGCGAGTTCGTCGAGAAGCGGATTGGAGTGCGGGTTTGCGTCTGGCGCATAGCGCGAGATGAAGTCCCAGAGCTGGTCCTTGGTCTCGGTATTGGCAGCGCTGACTAGGTTGAGCAGAAGCGCGAAAGAGACGGGCGGATTGCCTGTCGGCACCTGTCCGGAATGGATGTGCCAGACCGGGTTTTCGACCTGGCGGTTGATCTCTTCGTCCGGATACTTCGACAGGAAGGTCAGATACTCATCGACGGCTTTCGGGATGACGTCGAAATAGAGTTTCTTTGCAACCCGCGGCTTCTGGAACTGGAACAGCGACAGGCTCTCCTGCGGCGCATAGGCCAGCCAGTCCTCGACCGAGATGCCATTGCCCTTGGTCTTGGAAATCTTCTCGCCCTTTTCGTCGAGGAACAGTTCGTACACGTATTGCTGCGGCGGGCGGCTTCCCAGGATCTGGCAGATCTTCGAATAGATCGGCGCATTGTCCTGGTGGTCCTTGCCGAACATTTCAAAATCGACGCCGAGCGCGGCCCAGCGCATCCCGAAGTCGGGCTTCCATTGCAGCTTGGTGTTGCCGCCGGTGACGGGGAGGGTGACGTCGCTGCCGTCTTCATCCTCAAAGGTGATGGTGCCGGATTTCGGATCGGTCGCCTTCATTGGCACGTAGAGCACGCGGCCTGTTGAGGGTGAGATCGGCAGGAAGGGCGAATAGGTCGCCTGCCGTTCAGCCCCGAGCGTCGGCAGCATGACGGCCATGATCTCATCGAACTTTTCGAGCGCGCGCAGCAGCGCCTCGTCAAAAACGCCGGACTTGTAGAGCGTCGTGGCCGACTTGAATTCATAGTCGAAGCCGAAATTGTCGAGGAAGGCGCAGAGCCGCGCGCCCATATGCGCGCCATAGCTTTCATGCGTGCCAAACGGATCAGGCACGGCCGTCAGCGGCATCTGCATGTAAGGCTCAAGCTCGACCGGATTCGGCACTGTCGGTGGCACCTTGCGCATGCCGTCCATATCGTCCGAGACGCAGATCAGCTTGGTCTCAAACCTGCCCTCGGTCAGCGTCTCGAAGGCATGGCGCACCATTGTCGTGCGCACGACTTCGCCAAACGTGCCGATATGCGGCAAGCCTGAGGGACCGTAGCCGGTCTCGAAGACGACCGGCCCCTCTTTAGGGGTTCCCGCGCGCTCCATGTTTTCGAGCCGTTTCAGCAGGGCGCGTGCCTGTTCAAAGGGCCAGGCCTTTGCATTCTCGGCAAGCGTAGGTAGCGCGCTCATGACGTCTCCATTGGTCACATTCAGGATCGTGCCGGAGGTAGAGGGCAGGGCTAGTGCGGTCAAGCTGTCTGGGCCGCAAGGCGTCCAGCTCAGGCAGCCTTGTGCACTGAGACGCGGTTGCGCCCGGAATGCTTGGCGGCGTACATCCTCTTGTCCGCCATGCGCAAGAGGTCCGAAGTCTGACTGGACACTGTTCCGGGCGCGACTCCGATACTGGCGGTTATTCTGGCAGTCGTGTTAGCTTCGGGTTCGAATTCGATCCCGGCGATCGCGAGGCGCACGCGTTCGGCGATCAGGCGGGCCAGCTCGATGTTCTCCCCGGGAACGAAGATCCCGAATTCCTCCCCGCCGATCCGTCCGACAATGTCCTCGTCGCGCGTCGCCTCATTGAGGGCACCGGCGATCAGCTGAAGCGCCTTGTCACCAGCATGATGGCCATAAGTATCATTGATCTGTTTGAAGTGGTCGATATCGATCATGAGCATTGCGCCGGAAACCTGACGCTCCTGATAGCGACTGATGCGGCTCAGGAAGGCCTCCCGGTTGAGCAGACCGGTCAGCGGATCCAGACGAGCCCGGCGAGCATGCTCGGCGTGCACCTCTTCCAGCTGGTGTATGGCTAGGGCGAGCTTCTTTCGCTCACGCTGGAAAACCAGGGCCAGCGGAAAAGTTACCGTCGTGGCGCAGATGGCCGCCAGCGCGAACCAGATCACAACCACCTCGCTGAGAATGTAGTTTGGTATGTCGCAGACAAGGATTGCGAGGCCGGTAACGATCTGACTCAGGGCGAGGGTGAACAACGTAATTACCACCGCACGTCGAAAGGAAACGCGCACCGGCGACTTGGTTATGATGCGCTTGTCTTGCATGAATTGGCGATAGGCAGAAAGTCTGAAGAACTCTCCTTGCCGGTATTTGAAATTACCAGAAAATTTTCACGAACCTCGCTGCATGAGAATGTTGTTGAGAGTAATTGACACTCATTCGCAACTAGGCTAATTGAGAATCATGATCATTTGCATTTGCAGACGCATTAATGACACGGGTGTCCGCTCCGCCGTAGAGGCAGGGGCGCGCAGTCCGGAAGCCGTACAGGCCCATCATGGCTGCCAGTTCAATTGCGGCAAATGCAGAACCGCTATTGGCGAGATGATCTCCGAGACGGTTGATGCGCAGCCGACCATGCCGTCGCTGATCGCCGCTGAATAAGCAGCAGGCCTCATCTGTTCCTGAAAACCCAGTCAATTCAAACCGCTAGTCCGGGACGCTTTCGCTGGTGCAATTGAAACTGCTTCTCACCCGCATAACCAGCTGATTTTTATAGACAATTTGGTTTGAATTGAACGACTCGCATGTTATCTCCGCCGCATATAACAATCTTTCAGCAAGGAGTCCGTCATGAAAGGCGATCCGAAAGTCATCGAATTTCTGAATGCGTGTCTCAAGAATGAGCTGACCGCGATCAACCAGTACTTCTTGCACTCGCGCATGCTCCTGGATTGGGGCGTCTCCATTCTCGGCGAGTATGAGTACAAGGAATCCATCGAGGAGATGGAGCATGCTGACTGGCTGATCGAGCGTATTCTCTTCCTCGGCGGCCTGCCCAATCTGCAGGATCTCGGCAAATTGCGCATCGGCGAGACGGTCGAAGAAATCCTGCAATCCGACCTCTCCCTCGAACAGGACGCGATTCCAGAGCTCAAGGATGCGATGGAATATGCCGAAAGCGTGCGCGACTATGTCAGCCGGGACCTCTTCGGCAAGATCCTGCACAATGAGGAAGAGCATGTCGATTACCTGGAGACCCAGTTCGACCTGATCGAGCGGATGGGCATCCAGAACTACATTCAGCTACAGTCAAAACCGAACGCATCATCGTCGCACGACTAGGCCTGCCGGCTCACGCATAGGCGTAAGGCCCGCCCTTTTCGAGGGCGGTCTGATAGGCGGGGCGCGCATGGATGCGTGACAGGAAATCCTGGATACGTGGATAATCGCCTGCGTCGGCCCGGCTCGTCGCCGCTTCGAGCGGAAAGCTCATGATTATGTCGGCGGCTGTGAAGTCGCTGCCTGCAAACCAGCCCGTCTCGGCCAGGGCGCTGTCCCAATAGGCGATATGCTCCTTGAGCCGCGGATCGACAAAGCCGCTTTCGGCGCGAGAGGCGACGCCCTTCACCAGCGGGCGCATCAGCGGATTGGCGTTTTCGGGAAGACGCTGGAAGACGAGCTTCATCAGAAGCGGCGGCATGGCAGAGCCTTCAGCATAATGCATCCAGTAGGTCCAGGCGAGCGCCTCTGGCGTCCCCGGTGGTGGTTTCAGGTGTCCGCCGCCATGCTTTTCAATGATGTATTCGATGATTGCGCCCGTTTCAGCGACGATGATGCCTTCCTCCTCGAGGATTGGCGACTTGCCGAGCGGATGGACCTCTCGCAGCGAGTCTGGCGCGAGCATGGTT
>NZ_JBARZC010000466.1:0-1677 GCF_049649345.1 Henriciella sp.
TGACTATATAAGTCCTGCGATTTCCATTGCAGCATCTATCCTGCGTCTTGTGGCTTCGTCCGGGCCGACAATGGGAAGGCGCGTTTCGTCCGAGCAAAGGCCAAGCTTGGCGAGTGCATATTTTGCAGGCCCCGGTGAGGGTGAGAAAAAGAGCGCCTTGTGTAGGGCGATGAACTTTTTCTCGATGTCGCGGGCTGTCGCGAGGTCGCTCTCGTCCATCGCAGCATGCATTTTGACCATCTGCTCTGGCGCGACATTGGAGGTGACCGAAATGCAGCCCGTGCCGCCCATGGCACGGTAGCCGAGCGTCACCGGATCCTCGCCGCAAATCTGGACGAATTGCTCGCCCTCAAGGCCCGCAGCATGCAGGCTCACACGCGCAAGATCACCGGTTGCATCCTTGATGCCGACAATGTTGGGATGACTGCCAAGCCGGATCACCGTGTCCGGCTGCACATCAGAGACAGTGCGGCCCGGCACATTGTAGAGAATGATCGGCAGGGCAACCGTATCTGCAATCGTCCTGAAATGAGCCTCTAGACCTGCCTGGTCCGGCCGGTTGTAATAGGGGCAGACACAGAGCGCAGCATCTGCGCCGGCGTCTTTCGCGTGCTGGACAAGTCCGATCGCTTCATGTGTCGAGTTGGAGCCGGCACCCGCAATGACCGGGACACGGCCAGCCGCCACCTCGATGCAAAGTGAAACAACATCGCGGTGTTCTTCGTGGCTGAGCGTTGCCGTCTCGCCTGTCGTGCCACATGGCACAAGGGCGCCGGCGCCCGCTTCGATTTGACGTTCGACGAGATCGGCAAATGTTGTCCTGTCTACGGCCCCATTCTTGAATGGGGTGACCAGAGCAGGGATGGAACCATGGAACATCGTAATCTTGCCGCGATTTATATGTTGAACATTGAAACTGGATTCTAAGCTGCGTGTTTGGCACGCCGCGAAGTTTAAGGAAACAGGACAGGGCTTTATGCGCGTTAGCACATCAAGGGCAACTCTTGCAGCAGTAATGCTGGGATCAATCGCAGCAGGCGCTTCAGCTGCGATACCGACGACGCCCAGCTTGAAACCGGAGCTGATTGCCGCCTCGCAGGTCGCCTCAACCCATGATGCCGGCCTTCTTCGGGATGCGCTGAATGCGGTTGAAAGCGGCAACTGGTCAACCGTGCGTTCGCTGGAAGCACAGGCCCGGGATGAGACAGTCCGCCAGCTGATTCTGTGGTATCGCGGGCGCGGTGACGTGCTCATGTCGTTCGATGAGCTGGACAATCTTCTCAACACGCAGGGCGACTGGCCGCAAATGCGGTCTGTCCAGGTCCGCGCTGAAGAGGCCGTTGCGCTGTCTGCGCTGTCGTCTGAGCAGCGAATCGCCTGGTTCGAGAGCATTGGCGGGCCGATTTCGGGCTCAGGCCGGCTTGCACTGGCCGAAGCCTATCGCCGGACAAATGATTATGAGAGTGCGGTCGAGGTGATCCGCAATGCCTGGCACGGCAATACGCTGGACAGCTCGGAAACCGCCGATGTCCTGTCGAGCTATGGCAACAGCCTGACGCAGGAAGACCATCAGAAACGCGCAGACTTCCTGATGTGGACCGCGCAACGCACGGCTGCCTCGCGCCTGAAGCCCTATCTGAACGCGGACTGGAAAGCGCTGATCGAGGCGCGCATCCG
>NZ_JBARZC010000467.1:0-2740 GCF_049649345.1 Henriciella sp.
TGCGGATGCGGGTCAGCATATCGCCGAGAGGATCGTTCATTTATCTATCCTCCTTTACCAGCTCGACTTCACGAGACCGGGGATCTGGCCTTGCGAGCCCAGTTCCCGCAGCGCGATCCGGCTCATCTTCAGCTTACGGTAGTAAGCGTGCGGACGACCGGTCAGCTGACAACGGTTGTGCAGACGGGTTGCGGACGAATTGCGCGGCAGTTTGGCGAGCTTGAGCTGCGCCTTGAACCGCTCTTCCATCGGTTTGCTTTCATCACGCGCGATAGATTTCAGCTCGGCACGCTTGGCGGCATACTTCTCCACCAGCGCCTGACGCTTCTTCTCGCGCTCGATCATTGCTTTCTTGGCCATGATATCCTCCAGGCTCAGCTGCTGAACGGCATGTTGAAATGCTTCAACAGCGCCTTGGCTTCCGCGTCGGTCGCGGCGGTGGTGACGATGATGACGTCCATGCCCCAGACTTCGTCCACCTGGTCGAAGTTGATCTCGGGGAAGACGATGTGCTCCTTGATGCCCATGGCGAAGTTGCCACGGCCGTCGAAGGACGGCTTCACGCCGCGGAAGTCACGCACGCGCGGCAGCGCGATGGTGATGAAGCGGTCGAGGAAGTCGTACATACGATCGCCGCGCAGGGTGACTTTCGCCCCCAGCGGCATGTCCTCGCGGACACGGAAACCGGCGATCGACTTCTTGGCCTTGGTCACGACGGCCTGCTGGCCGGCGAGCTTGGTCAGGTCATCCTGGGCCGACTTGGCTTTCTTGGAGTCGCGCACCGCCTCGGAACCCGCACCGATGTTCAGCACGATCTTCTCGAGACGCGGGATCTGCATGTCGTTCTTGTAGGAAAATTCTTCCTTCAGAGCGGGGCGGATCGTGTCGCGGAACTGCTGGCGCAGGCGGGGGACGTAGTTGGTTTCGTCAAGCATCAGATCACGTCTCCCGTGGTCTTGGCGACGCGCACCTTCTTGCCGTCTTCCATGCGGAAGCCGACGCGGGTGGCCTTGCCGTTGGCATCGAGCAGCGCGAGGTTCGACAGATCGATAGGCATCGCCTTCGGCGTTCGCCCGCCCTGCTGGTTCTGGGACTGGCGAACGTGGCGGATGGCCATGTTCACGCCATCGACGACGGCCTTGCCGGCCTTGGGGTCGACGGACGTGATCTCGCCCTGCGAGCCCTTGTCCTTGCCCGCGAGCACGACGACCTTGTCGCCCTTCTTAAGCTTGGCAGCCATCAGAGCACCTCCGGAGCGAGCGAGATGATCTTCATGTAGTTCTTCGCACGCAGCTCGCGGACCACCGGTCCGAAGATACGCGTGCCGATCGGCTCGCCGTTGTTGTTGAGGATCACCGCGGCGTTGCGGTCGAAGCGAATGGCGGTGCCATCCTCGCGACGCACTTCCTTGGCGGTGCGGACGACGACGGCCTTGCGCACGTCGCCCTTCTTGACGCGCCCGCGCGGAATGGCCTCTTTCACCGAGACGACGATGACGTCGCCCACAGAGGCATATTTCCGCTTCGAGCCGCCGAGGACCTTGATGCACTGAACTTTCCGGGCACCGGAATTGTCAGCCACATCCAGATTGGTCTGCATCTGGATCATGTAGGTTACTCCCGACCTTTGGGGGGTGTTCTCATTATCGCCCCCAGGGTTTCGATATGTTGGGCTGTCGGCCCGCCGATGTTACTCGGCGGCGACCTCGTCAGAGATCACGACTTCCCAGCGTTTGGTTTTCGACTTCGGGGCGCATTCCTGGATGCGCACCTTGTCGCCCACGTTGAACGTGTCGTTCTCGTCGTGGGCGCGGTATTTCTTCGACTTCCGGATCGTCTTCTTGAGGATCGGATGCGTGAAGCGACGCTCGACCGACACGGTGACGGTCTGGGCGTTCTGGTTCGAGGTGACGGTGCCGGAGAGGATACGCTTGGGCATGGACTCAGGCCTCCGCTTGGGCAGCCGAGGCCGCCTTTTCGTTCAGGATCGTCTTGACCCGAGCGACGTCGCGACGGACGGTCCGCATGCGGGCGGTATTCTCGAGCTGGCTCGTGGCCGCTTGAAAGCGCAGGTTGAACTGCTCTTTCTTCAGCTGGCCAAGCTGGTCGCGCAGCTCGTCGGGCGTTTTGTCACGCAGTTCTTTGGCGTCGAGCGCCATGGCAGTCTCCTTCGCAACATCACCGGAGGGCCGCCCGAAGACGTCACCCTGATTCCCGGTGGAGGTGGATGAGGGGGCCGTATAGTCGGGGATCCATTCACTGGCAACCCCCGGCCGCATGCCCTGTGCCGAAAGAAAAAAGGCGACCCGAGGGCCGCCTTTCCATGTCTGTTATCGCTGAAGTTACGCCTTGCGCTTCTTGCGAGCGGCAGCGAATGCGCCGAGACCGCCAAGAAGCAGCAGACCACCCGCCGGAAGCGGAACCGCAGCCGCCGTGGTGAAGAAGTCAACGTCGTTACCGAACTGACCCGCGTTCCCCGTCAGGGTGAACGACAGCCGATCGCCGGACATCAGAGAAAGCTCAAGTCCGCCGTTCGCAGTCGGATTGCCGGTACCATTCTGACGGCTAAGCGAAATTGCACCCATGAAGGAACCGTTGACACTGTAGTTGATCGCAATGTCATTGGTCGGGAAATTCGCGTTCTCGAAGAACGGGTTGATCGTGATCGACGTGGAAGTTTTGATAGCTTCACCCGCTGTACAGCCAACGGTTTCCCCGTCGAAGCTGTCTCCGCTATCGAG
>NZ_JBARZC010000468.1:0-10455 GCF_049649345.1 Henriciella sp.
GGCCTTCAGCGCGGCCCGCCCCGTTGCATGCCAGGCGCGCGCCGGGAAGGCATAGGCGCCGGTCGGCATGTTGGAGGTCCGGGCCTCTTCGGCACGCGCCTCATTGAGATAGCCGAGCCGCTCAAGCTTGGTGACGATGCTGCGCCGCCCGGCATCTGCGCCTTTCGGGCGAAGATCAGGCCGGCGCACTTCCGGGCTTTGCGGCAGGGCTATAAGCAGGGCGATCTGGTCATCCGACAGCCTGTCCGGCTCGCGCCCGAAATAGCGCCAGCTGGCCGCGCGGAGGCCTTCTATGTTGCCGCCATAGGGCGTGAGAGTCAGGTAGAGTTCGAGGATTTCCTGCTTGGACAGCCGCGCCTCGATCTGATGGGCGCGGAACATCTCGATGAGTTTCGAGCCGATCGTCCGCGGCCGGGGTTCCAACAAGCGGGCGGTCTGCATGGTGATGGTCGATCCGCCGGACACGATACGGCCAGCCTTGGCCGAGCTCCACACCGCCCGGACCATTCCGGTCCAGTCGACCCCGCCATGGGTCCAGAAGCGCTGATCCTCAACCTCCAGAAGTGCTTCGACGAAGACCGGATCGATCTCATCAAGGCTGGCGCGGAACCGCCAGTAATTATCATGGGTCGGGATGGCGCGAAGGGGCCGGCCATCGCGGTCGGTGACCATGATCGAAATCTGGTCCGCCTTCTCAAGCGGCGGCGGGAAGATCCGGTCCAGCGTGAAGGCGGCGGCTAGCACTGCCGCAAGGGCAATTGCCAGCCGCTTCAGCCAGATCATTGCTGTCCGCCCGCCGCCGCGCTCTGGGTTTCAATCGTGATGCGGCCCGGCGCCGATCGCGCAAACACATCAGGGCGGTACATGTCTTCGATAGTGACACCTGGGATAGCGAAATTACCGGGTGTCACGGCTCTGACCACATAGGCGACGCGCACCGGCTCTGCCCGGACATCGATCGCCGCGATAAAGCGGTCATCGCGCGCTTCGGCTGTCTGGGCCTGATCGATCGTGCCGAGCCAGGAGAAGGCCCCATCGGTCGAGCCTTCGCGGGCGCCATCGGCAGGCTTGAGCACCGTCTCGATCTCGAAGCCGGCAGGCAGCAAATCAGCCACAATCATCGGATTGGTCCGGCGCTGTTCAGGCGTGATCAGCATGGAAACGACGAGCTGGTCCCCCTGATTGATATCGCCGAGGTCGACATTGCCGCCGGATATGGACCGGATGGCCTTCTGCACGCGGACCTTGGACGAGGTCGCAGCCGGCGGCGAAGACGGCGCGCCGCGTACCATGACCGTGCGGAACATGGGCGAGGAGCGATCGCCCAGCGTGAAGCTGACATCCGACTGGGCCTGATCCTCGCTCAGCGTATAGCGGCGGTCATTATTGTTGCCGCGGCCAAGGCCACTGACTTCGATGCGCACCTCTTCATCATTCCCGTTGAGCCCGTTGACGGCGAGCAACGCAAACGCCTTCTCCTGCGTCGTCAATTCGCTCGGGTCCGGCGCGTCTTCGCCAAGGCGGTCCGCAAGGCGGGCGACATGCTCGGTAAAGCCTGTCTCGGCCGCCAGGGCGAGAACGCCTGCCAGATCGCGCAGCGGCGTCTGGTAATAGTTGCCGTCATTCTCATAGCCGAGCGCTTCTTCAGCCTTGCTGAAGGCGCTGAAGGCACGCGAGCGGTCACCCATATAAGAGAGCGCGGCGGCAAGGTGCGCGCGGGCGAGCGGGCTTTCGATCTTGTCGATCTCGCGGTCGTGCAGATAGCGCAGGCGGCTCACATCGGCCTTGCCAGCCTTGGCGAGCACGTAGAGCGCGAAGGGCGAAGACCGGCGCATGAGCTTGGCTTCGGTATCGTCATGCCAGCGGCTCTCCCAGACATCCGTGTCATAGCCATAGACGCGCCAGGCATCGCCCTGCGCGATGGACCGCAGCGAGGTGTAAGCCCGATCGAGGGCCGCTTCCGGCACTTCATATCCCGCTTCACTCGCACGGTAGAGGAAGTCTGCCGTATAGGCACCGAGCCATGGCGATGCGTTCCGGTCGCCTTCGCTCCAGAGGCCGAAGGCGCCGTCGCTCGACTGGCGGTTCAGGACCCGTGTGATGGCTCCCTGCACTTCATCTCTCGCTGACTCGCGGGCATCTTCATCGGCGCCCATAGCGACAAGCTGCTCTGAATACAAAAGCGGCATGGCGCGGCTGACCGTCTGTTCGGTGCAGCCATAGGGGTAGCGCGCAAGCGAGGCATAGAGCGCATTCGCATCAAGCGGCAGGCTGGCAAAGGTGACGGTCACTTCCGCCGTGCCAGGGACATATCCCGCCAGGATGTCGTCCGGGATTGTCCACTCATCGCCCGGCTCCATGAGCGCTGTCGATATGTCGGTGGCCGGCAGATAGGGCGAGCGCGACTGGATCATGTAATTGCGGGAAACCGAGTAGTTTCCGGGGCCGTCGACGTTGAGCCGAAGGCGCGCAATGCCGGTCGAGTCGGCGGAGATGTTCAGACCTTCATCGACACGCTGGCCTTGTGGAATGGTCCGCGAAACTTCCGTGGCAGCGACGCTGACAGGTTCGCTCGCATCGAGCGACGCAGTGAACACGCCGCCGTCCAGCTCGATATTGTCGATGCTGACAGTGGCAAGCGCTTCGTCGCCCGGCGCTAGGAAGCGCGGAAGAATAAGCTCGGCAGGCGCCGGGTCACGAACGGTCATCGACGTGCTCGCTGAGCCAAGCCCTGTTTCCGACCAGGCGACCGCCATCAGACGGAGTTCGCCGTTGAATTCCGGCACATCGAAGGTAACCCGCGCCGTGCCATTGCGCCCGACATCGACGAGGCCCGAAAACAGCGCCACGGTTTTCGTTGGTACAACGGTCAGGCCTTCGCCGCCGAGCTGGTCACCGCCGGTGCGTACTTCAGCTGGCAGGCCCATATTCGGATCGAGCAGCCGGCCATAATCATCATAGATTTCAACGCCGAGCGCCTTCTTCCCGAAGTAGTAGTCGACCGGGTCCGGGCTCTGGAATTTCGTAAGACGCAGGATGCCCTCGTCCACGGCTGCGAGTGTCAGATAGATATCCTCACGCGGGCCGCCCGTGATATCGACCTCGATCGTCTGCTCACGGCGGGGGCGCGCAAGCTCCGGCGCATCAATCGCAACCTCGAACGTGCGGTCATCCATGTCGAGCGGTACGTAGCCGACACCGACAGCGCGGCGCGGTTTCGACTGCACGACAGGATCGCGCGGTGTGTAGACATTGACGAGGACATAAGCGCCTTCGCCCCACTCCTCGGTGACAGGCAGGGTGAACTGAGTGCCTTCGGCGGAGACATCACGCGTCTCGACCCAGAGAATTTCATCGGTCGCGACAACGATCTGCGCCTCGCCACTATAAGGCGGGATGACAGTGATGGCGGCGGGACGGCCAGCGACAACGCGCTGTTCCTCAACCATGACCTGCACCCGGTCCGGCGCTTCGACGCCGTCATCGGAGACAGAACCGCCCCAGCCGACATAGAAGCTGGTGCTGGCCTCGGCGTCAGAGCCTTCCGCCGTCACGATCAGCTCGTGCTGGCCCCAGTCGAGGCCGCTGACACTGATCGCCTGCGTCGTGCCGTCAGTATCGATGACGCCTTCATTGACGGTGCTGACCGTGCGCGACCGGCGCCAGCGCCAGCGGCTGTCTTCGCGGTACCAGTCATAATGGTAGTCGATCTCGATGACTTTCCAGTTCAGGCGCGTCTCGATGATGGCGCCATCCGCGTTCAGTGCGGCGAGTTCGAAGCGGGTGTCTTCCTCGCGGCTGGGACGGCCATCAAAGTCCCGCTTGATGCCGAGATAGACATCGTTCGGCCGGTAGGGAACGCGCACGCTTTCGGTGACGGCCCGGCCGCCCGGCTCAAGGACCGATACGGTCGTGTTGAGACGAAGCGGACGGTCGGCATTGACGCCCCTGCCGTTCGGCGTGAGGCGAAGCACGGCCTGGCCCGCGCCATCGGTCGTCCGGTCGTCCAGCTCGATAATCTCTTCGCTGAAATAATTGTCATGGCGGCCGAATGTGTAGGCCCCGAAGGCCGCGAACGGGCTTGGATCGGGTTCGATCCGCGCCTGCGCCTGGACCGTCAGGCCCGCGCCGGGCGCGCCATAGAGAAAGCGACTGTCGACCATGATGTCGCGGGTTTCGCCGGATTTGATCGGGGCGTCTTCGTCCGTCTCAAGCTCGACGGCGATGCGTTGCGGAACGAAATCCTCGACGGCAAAGCGCAGGGAGCCGGCCTCGCCTGCCCCATCAATCTCGAGCACCGCCCGCCACATGCCGCGCGAGGCGCTCCTGGAGAGCTCATAATCCCACTGGATGCCGCCTGCCTGTGCACCGGCAAAGCGATAGCGATCGGCTTCAAGCCCGTTCGGACGATAGACAATGAGATTGCCGGCGCGGCCGGAGATTGCGTCAGCGGCGCGGTTGCGCATCATGGCCGTCAGATGCACGGTCTCGCCGGGACGGTAGATGCCGCGCTCGGCATAGACATAGCCGTCGACCGGACCGGGCGTGCGCCGTCCGCCTGTGTTCTGTTCTGACAGATCGATCGGCGCGCGGGTAAGGTCCAGCACCGCCAGATCGCCCTTGGCGCCAAAGCCCATGACCATGCGCGGCGCTGAATTGCCTGTGCCGGCCAGAAGCGGGCCGTCAAAACGCACGCGCCCATCCTCGCCCGTCTCGCCCTCGCCGAGCACTTCATTGTTGAAGGCGATGAGCTGGACGCGCGTATTGGGCAGGACTTCGCCGTCCTGCAGAGAGCGCAGCGTCACATCAAGGCCGTTTTCGCCGCGATAGGCGGTCAGCGCGAGATTGGTCAGCATGATCCAGCGGCGCGCGGAGGCTGCGGGTCCATCATACCGGTCCAGCTCCTTGGCGTCGGTCAGCTCGACGAAATAGGAGCCCGGCTTTAGCTGGCCGATGACATCCGGCAATGGGAAAACGGTCGTGACCGGCGCGTTGGTGACTGCGTCGATCTCCATCGAGCCGGACCAGACTTCGCTCGAGACATCGCGCGGATCTTCCTCGCCATAGAGATAGGAATAGCGGCCCTGCGCGGCTTCCTCGCCCTGGGTGATCCGCTTGAAAGCGAGCGCGCGGTCATTGACGCGGTAGACCGTCACATTCACCTCCTCGACATTCACGGTCTCGATGGCGAGGCCGTCCGCATTATCGCGCGGCAGGATCACACCTGAGCCCTTGAAGCCGACATAGGCCGGCCGGTCTTCGAAGCTGATCGTGACCTCTTCCTCGCGCGCAATGGCGCGGCCGTCTTCCGATGGCAGGCCTTCAAGGATGGTGGCGGTGTAGGAGCGCGCGAAATCGAGGCCTTCAAGGCAAAGCTCGCGGCCCTCGATGCTGTAGGCCGGGCGAACGCCGGGGCGCATATTTATATAGGTCGAATAGTCCGTGTCGGGATCCAGCGGCGCGGAGAAGACCAGGCAGGCGCGCGGCTGGTTGCCGCTCGTATCGGGCGCATAGCGGAAATAGGTGAACTTGTTCTCTTCGGCCGCGGCCAATCTCTGGCGTTCGCGCTCGCGTCGCTCGGCTGCGACCTGATCGGCGCGTGATCGTTCGACGACCTGTCCGCTCGTGTCTTCAGGAATAACCGGTGCCGGCTCATCGCCCCCACCACACGCCGCCAGGACACTCACCAAACCCGCGAGAAGTATGCCCCTAGCCCGAATTGTGCGGCCGATCATGTTGTTCTCCCTCTGATGTGACTTATACCTTTACAGGAGTCTGGTATGCCGCCAACAGGGCGTGATTAAGACTTTTTCAGGAATTTCGCTTCTGTCACAGCGGTTTGACACCTTGATTTTGGGCGCCGGCGCGGCGGGCCTGTTTTGTGGTGCGAGAACGGCAGCGGGCGGCAAGCGTGTGCTCGTCATCGATCATTCCGCCAAACCGGCAGAGAAGGTCCGCATCTCGGGCGGCGGGCGCTGCAACTTCACCAATATCGAGACGAGCGCCGCGAACTTCATCTCGGAAAACCCGCATTTCGCCAAATCCGCGCTGGCACGCTACACGCCGTGGGACTTCTGCGACCTGATGGCCAGGCACGGCCTGACATGGCATGAGAAGACGCTCGGACAGCTCT
Organism: Henriciella sp.; assembly: GCF_049649345.1. Classification (GTDB taxonomy): domain Bacteria; phylum Pseudomonadota; class Alphaproteobacteria; order Caulobacterales; family Hyphomonadaceae; genus Henriciella. The sequence goes on from NZ_JBARZC010000468.1 coordinate 6,134, forward strand.
TCTGCGACCAGAAGAGCACTGCCGTGATCGAGCTGCTTCTCGAGGAGCTGAAAGCGGCTGGCGGGGAACTTCGCCTCTCGACACATGTGAGCGGTGTTGCCCGTAGCGATGACGGTTTCACTGTGAAGACCGATGCCGGAGACATCAGTGCCCACTCTTTCGTCATCGCTACGGGCGGGCTTTCCATTCCGAAGATCGGCGCGAGCGGCTTTGCTTATGATGTGGCCCGCCAGTTCGGACATGAGGTCCTGACGCCCCACCCTGCGCTGGTGCCATTTACCTTCACCGGCGCGGCGAAGGACACGTTTTCCGAGCTCTCGGGTGTCTCCTGCCCCGTGGATGCGAAGGCGGCGCGCGGGCCGGACTTTCATGAGGCACTGCTGTTCACCCATCGCGGCCTCTCCGGCCCGGCCATGCTGCAGGCCTCTTCATATTGGCGCGAAAGCGAAGAAATCGAGATCGATCTGGCGCCGGGCTGGTCTGCCAGCGAGCAACTCAGGGCCGACAAGGCAAGCCAGCCGAAGCAGACGCTATCGGCATGGCTTGCCCGGCATCTGCCGAACAGGCTCGCTCAGCACGTGCTCACATGGCGCGGCATCCCATCAGGCAAGCAGCTCGCCAATCTCTCGGCCGGCGACATCGACGCCATCGACAAAGCTCTCAAGCGCTGGCGCGTCAAACCCGCCGGCACCGAGGGCTGGCGCACCGCCGAAGTTACCGCTGGCGGCATCAATACGGACGGTCTCTCCTCGCAGACAATGGAGAGCAAACACGTCCCTGGCCTCCACTTCATTGGCGAATGCGTGGACGTGACGGGCTGGCTCGGCGGTTACAATTTCCAGTGGGCCTGGGCGAGCGCGGCAGCGGCGGCGCAGGCTATCGCGCAAAGCTGATGGCCGCTTTCTGATAAGTATGCGAGAACGGTTCTCAACTGGCTTTCGGGGACGTGAAATCAGAATGATTGCGAAAGTTCTCGGCTTCCTCTTCCTGGCGCTCGGCGCCATAGGCCTGTTTCTGCCCATCTGGCCGACAACGGTGTTCTGGATCGTCGCCGCCCTCTGCTTTGCCCGCTCAAGCCCGGCCATGCGCGACTGGATCTATTCGAGGCCCAATGTCGGACCGCTCATCCAGACCTTCCTGGAACGCGGAACGCTGTCGCTTCCAGCAAAGACAGGCGCGCTAACAGGCATGTCGCTCGCTGCGCTGATCAGTACGGCTCTGCTGTGGGGCCGCTGGAGCTGGCTCGCCATTGCCATGGCGCTTCTCGCCATGGGGGCGATCTATGTCCTGACCCGCCCGTCAGAGCCTTTCTGAGACTTGCCCTTGATCCTGTTGCACCGCGCATGGGCTAGCTGAAGGTTTTCCGGCGTATCCGGCCCCCCTGCCGCCCGCGGGACGATATGATCGAAGGTCGGGCGCTCGCGCTTCCAGATGCTGGCATGAGCCACATGAAAACGCGTCGAAGGCATGGGCTTGCCGCAGAGCGCACACTGACCAGCCTGATCCCTCCACAAGGATTGAAACAGCTCGCTCTCGGCTGGCCGGAGTGGCAGGCTCATATTTCGCGATCCGGTTTCGAATAATCTGTAAGTTTCACAAGCGAGTAGGCATAGAAGCCGAGGCTCAGAACCAGCAGAACAATGGCAGGCGTTTGGGCCAGAAAGTTCCAAACTCCGATGGCGTTGAACAGGCCGACAAAGAAGGCGCCGAGATTTACAAGGAAGATAGCGAGGCCGAGATAGCTCCCCGGCGCGATCCGAATGCCGCCTGCGCGGCGATTCATCCGGTAAATGATGAACTTCCGGCGTCTCGCCATCCCGCTACAGTCCTTTCGGCAACTCCCAGCCCCGTCTGTAACATGCCGCGATCACCGTATTGCGCAAGAGGCAGGCGATCGTCATCGGACCGACGCCGCCGGGCACAGACGTGATGTGGGACGCGACCTCTGCGGCCTCAGCAAAGGCGACATCGCCGACGAGCCGTGTCTTGCCCTCGCCGCGCTCTGGCGCATCGATCCGGTTGATGCCGACATCAATCACCGTGGCGCCGGGCTTGACCCATTCGGCTTTCACCATCTCAGACCGGCCCACCGCGGCGACGAGGATGTCGGCTGCGCGGCAGATGCCGACGAGGTCGACCGTGCGCGAATGGGCTATGGTGACAGTGCAGTTTTCAGCGAGAAAGAGCAGCGCCGCCGGCTTGCCGACAAGGATGGAGCGTCCGATCACGACGACATTCTTGCCTGAGAGATCATCTCCAAGCGCGCGCTTGGCAAGGATGACGCAGCCGGTCGGTGTGCACGGCCGAAGGCCCGGCTTGCCGAGCACGAGACGGCCGGCGCTCGCCTCGGTCAGCCCGTCGACATCCTTGGCCGGATCGATACATTCGATGGCGGCCTGCTCGTCGAGCCCCTTGGGCAAAGGCAATTGCAGGAGGATGCCATCGACCTCATCATCTTCATTGAGGCGTGTGATCAGGCTCTCGACGTCCGCCTGGCTCGCCTCCGCCGGCAGGCGATGGTGCAACGAGCGCATGCCCGCCTCTTCGGTCTGTTTCACCTTGTTGCGGACATAGACCTGGCTGGCCGGGTCTTCGCCCACAAGGACGACGGCGAGTGTTGGCTGACCGGGCAGCTGCGCCACCGCTCTGGCGACATCCGCCCTGACGTCTGCTGCGATCTGTTTGCCATCGATGCGTTCAGCCATCGCCCATCCACTCCTCGATCTGGCGCGCCGCAGCGCTGCCGGTTTCAGTGTCGATGTCGACGCCCTTAATGCGGCTCGTCTCGCCGGTCACCACCCTGACCGCAGATTTCGGGAGCTTCAGCGCCTTGGCCAGAAGTTTTTCCACAGCCCTGTTGGCCTTGCCGTTTTCAGGCACGGCGCGAACGCGAAGTTTGAGATAGGTGCGCCCGGCATCATCGCTGACACGGCCCTCGACCCGGTCGAGCGAGGCATTCGGGGTCACGCGGACGGTCAGGCGCATGGCCGCCCCGTCAGATGACGTTCGGATAGACGTAATAGGCGATGACGCGCTGCAGGAAGATAATCAGCAGGATCAGGACAAGCGGCGACAGATCAATGCCGCTCATCCGCGGCAGGAAATTGCGGATCGGCCGGCAGAGAGGCTCTGTAACCTGTTGAAGCAGATTCCACAGCCCGGCGACGAACTGGTTGCGCGTATTCACGACGTTGAAGGCGATGAGCCAGGACAGGATCGCCTGGATGATCAGGACCCAGATCCCGAGCTGCAGAATGATCATCACGATGTCGAGAACTGCTCTCACAATGCCTCTCCCATTTGTTCTCAGCCTGACTAATCCGTTTTGGGCCTGCGCTGCAATACGGGTGCGGCAGGATTACCCGTTCAAGGCACGCCCATTACGGGGCAGCGCTTCGCCTCATTTGCGCGAGGACAGGCTTGCGGCAGCCGTCAAAGCCGAGCATCTTCCGGGGCAGATAATCAGGGCGGTCCCCATCTCCACGACAGCTGAAACTCCGCTGCGCCCGCTGACGGCGTTCCAGAAGGCCGCGATCGCGTTTGGCAGCGTTGCCATGGGCGCCGGGATGACGATCAATTTCGTCGTTGTCGCGCCGCTCGCCCGAGAAGCGGGGCTGGTCGAAATCCAGGTCGCGGGCATCCTCACCCTGTCGGCGCTGATCTACGCGCTGATGATCCCGCAATGGGGACGCTGGGCTGACCGGTTCGGGCGCAAGCGGGTGATGGTGTTCTCCCTGTTCGCGATGGGCGGAACAAACATGCTCTTCCTGTTCGCCCTGCAGGCTGCGCTGGCCGGCATCGTCACAGGCCTGTCGACCTTCTTCCTCCTGGTCTTCACCCGGCTCTTCTTCGGCCTGCTCTCGCCCGGACTGCAGCCGGCCTCGATGGCAGCGATGACCGATGCGACCACATCGGTGACGCGCGCAGGCGGTCTCGGCATGCTAGGCGCGGCGATGGGGTTGGGCTCGATCCTTGGGCCGGCGGGCGCCAGCATTCTCGCTGAATTTGGCGCGCTGGCGCCGCTCTGGGGTTCGATCATCTTTTGTGCGTTTGCCGGGGTTGTCATTGGCTTCTCTCTGCCAAAGTCGAAAGGCAACCGGGAATCCCGGCGTCCTTCACCGCTGAAGATGCGTGACCCGCGGGTGTTCCCGCACTTGGCCTTCCTGTTCTCCTATTTCGTCGCCGTCGGCGCCATCCAGCAGACGCTCGCCTGGCTGATCGAGGACCGCTACGGCCTCGAAAAAGCCGCCAGCGTCCAGGCGACAGGGATCGTCTTCGCCGCCATGTCTGTCGCGCTGATCATCGTCCAGTTCGGCTATGTC
>NZ_JBARZC010000469.1:0-13234 GCF_049649345.1 Henriciella sp.
ATACACACGCCAAGCAGGACCGCCAGACGCTGCAGCGTGTCCAGCGCGACGCCCTGATTGCTGGCGAGAAGCTGAACCGTAGTGTCGATATGGCCATAGACCGGCTCGACCGCGAGCTTCTGAACGGCACCCGGCTGGGGCGCATTGACCGCGACTATGTCGGTGTGGACGCGCTGATGAATCTGCCCCAGGCCGCTGCGTCGAATGATGCCGGCGTCGTGGCGCTAGCCGATGAAGCCAAGGCGATTGTGGCGAACAATCAGAGACTGAAGCTGATGAGCGATGGCCGCTTCATGCTGGTGCATGTGCCAACTGTCGGCGACCCGATCATCGCAACGATCAAGGCTGTAAAATGGGTGCCGGCCACAGCGGCCGGCGACCGGATCGGCATCTATGGCGAGGCAACCGCAAGTTTCGGAGACCGCAGCGTCCTGCCGGCTGATCGCCAGATTCTGACGAACGGTTCCGGGTTTCGCTATGACGGCGTGCTGAAACGATCCGCGACGGCCTGTGTCGGCATTGGCGGCGCAGAATTTTCTCTCTGTACGTCGCGCTCCAGCCCGCTCGTCAGCCTCGAGACGGGTATCGAGCTCCTGCTCTATTTCCTCCTGCTCCTGGCCCCGACGCTTGCCGTGACGGGCCTCTACTCGACGCTTAGAAAGCAGGCGACTGATGACGCTCCGCGCCGGAGGTCAGATGACAATTACACTTCGGTTGCGGGTGCGAACCAGGCACTGCAGGGCGCGGGGCTGGGCACCTGGTCGATCGATCCGGCTACCGGCGAGGCAAACATTGATGAGGCCGGCGCTCAGCTGCTCGGCATGAATGCCTCCGGCAGTCTGCCATTTTCCCAGTTCATCAACCATGTTCATGGCGATCACCGCGAAGCGTTTGAGACGACAGTCAACGCAGCGCAAACATCGGTCCCCTTTTCGAGCACGTTCGCAACCTCTGTGTCGGGCGGGCGGGCCTGGATCGAAGCGCGGGGCGCGAAAATGTACAGCGAGGAGACCTCTACCCCCGTGGTCAGCGGTGTCCTGTTCGATGTGACTGAAAGCCTGGTCGCCAAAGAGAGACAGAAATCAGCGGAATCGCGCCTGCGAACAGCGATTGAAGGGTTTCCCAGCCCGTTTGCACTCTGGGAAAGGAACAAACGCCTCAGCTACTGGAACAAGGCTTTCGAGGCTGTGTTCGGGCTCGATAACATTCTGCGGCCCGGTATCGGGCATGAAACGGTAATGCTGGCGCGTAGCGGCAATGTCATTCATGAGAGGGCGAGCCCCGATGATGCGGGCGTCATGGTTCTCGGGCTGAGTGATGGCCGCTGGATCAAGCTGGTCGAGCGGCCGACGCCGTCGGGCGGTCTTGTCAGTTTCGGGCTCGATGTCACCGAAGACATCAACAGCGAAGACGAACTGAACCGGCAGAAGAAGCGGCTCAAAAACCTCATCCAGGAGCTTGAACGCTCAGAAGGTCACAATGCAGAGCTGGCGCGCAAATATAATGAGGAAAAAGCCAAGGCCGAGCGCTCAGCTGATTCCAAAAGCGCCTTCCTGGCTAATATGAGCCATGAGCTGCGCACCCCTCTCAATGCCATCAACGGGTTCTCCGAGATCCTGGTGAACGAGATGTACGGGCCCCTCGGTCACAAGCGCTATAATGAGTACGCCAAGGATATCCTGACCTCCGGCCAGCACCTGCTCGATCTTATCAACGACATTCTCGACATTGCGAAAATCGAGGCCGGCAAGATGACGATTGAGCCCAAGCCGATTGATCTGGTCGATCCGGTCGATGCTGCGGTCCGCATGATCCGCCGCAAGGCCGAGGACAAGGGCATCGCAATCAGCCTGCAGGCCGAGAGCGCCTTGCCGGAAGTCGATGCAGATCACCGCGCCGTTCGCCAGATGGTGCTGAACCTGCTTTCGAACGCAATCAAGTTCACCGATTCCGGCGGCCGGATTGTCGTTGGGGTTCAGCGCCGCGATGATTTCGTCCGGGTCGCCGTGCGCGATACGGGCGTCGGCATTCCGAAGGAACATCTGCCGCGTCTCGCCCAGCCCTTCGAACAGGTCCAGGAGACGCGCGAACGCAATTATGAGGGCACGGGGCTTGGCCTGGCGCTCACCAAATCTTTCGCTGAGATGCATGGCGGCCGGTTCACCATTGCGAGCGAAGTCGGCAAGGGCACGATGGTAAGCTTCTGGTTGCCGGTGCATGCAAGTGCGGCCGGGTCTGACCGGAACGTCGCCTGAGAAAGCGGCCTATTCGGCAGCGACCATCCGATCAACCGCGTCTGAAACAAAGCGCGCACCATTGTCGACGCATTCGCGGGCTGCAGCGGACAGCGCGCCCGCCCTGGCCTGCGGCCCCTTGCCTTCTGACGCACTACGCGATGAGACGGTGGTCTGCGCGATCGGTTCGCGGCTGCGCCCGTCCAGCAAGGTCAGTTGCAGGCTGCAAACCCCTTCATTGCCATCGAGGCTGAACTGCGTGACCCGCCAGTAGAGTTCGGCATCGCCTGACACACCGGCGCCATCATCGACCGCGATGCCTTCGCCGCCTGTCGAGAAACTGTCGATCATGGTGATCTGCAGAAGCCGCGTCGAGCGGTCCACCCAGGAAATGCCAGGCACGAGCTGAAACCCGCCCTGAGGCCCGACGGACGTAATGTTCCGGCTGGCAAAGAGACGCGGGGCGTCGGGCTCCCGGATAACCACATTGGCGCTTAGATCTGTTGTGCCTGCAGGCGCGGTAATATCGAACAGCGCTTTCGGTTTTGGCTGCTCAGGCAGCACTGAGACGCAGGAGGCCAGCACGGCTGCTAGCGGCGCGGCGAGAAGGATTTTGAACCGGGCACCCATTGTCAGTTGTCTCCTTCATAGGGCAGCGGATCGCTGCGCAGCAGGCCCTGCGGGTTCTGCTCAAGTTCACGCGTCAGACGGTCAAGCCTGCGGATCAGGACGCGGAAATCGGCCGCAATCAGACGAACATCATTCACCGCTTCCGACGTCGGGCCTTCGATCAGGTCGGCGGCAGCATCCGCCGCGCGTTGACCGCTTTCAATGCCTTCGCGCGCTGTGGTCGATATCCCTTCAAGCTCGGTCAGGAGTTCCGAAATCTCCGCGCCGATGCGGACGATCTCGGTGTCGGCCGTGGTGCCGAACCTGTCGAGCGTCTGGGAGGCCTTGTCGAAGCTTTGAGCGGCATCATTCACCGAAGCAAGCACTTCAGAGAGGTCGGCCGCCAGCGTGCCGTCGCCGCTCAGGGCAGAAGAGATGGCCTCGATATTCTCTAGCGTTGTCGTCACGGAATCGATATTGTCCTGGCTGAGCAGATCATCCAGGCGCTCAAGGGTCATGGTCGCCCGTCCCATGACTTCGGTACCGCTGGAAAACAGTTCGGACACAGGGCTTTGAATAGCTTCGATCACGGGCACATCCTGTCCCGGCTCGCGCTGCAGCCGCCCCGCTTCAGGCGAACCGGCATTGATCTGCACGAAGGTGACACCGGTAATGCCAGCAAATTCGATACTGGCGGAGGAATCGGTTTTCACCGGAGTCTCCGCATCGACGCGAATGCGGGCGCGGACCTTGGAATCATCGTCGCGGTCGATGCCGATGCGCACAACTTCTCCGACCTTGATGCCGATATAGCGCACCGACGCCCCCTCTTCGAGACTAACAGGGCCTTCGAAGACGATGTCATAGGAATCGTACTCCTGATTGAACTGGGACTGTCCAAGCCAGAGCGCAAAGCCGAGCCCCATCAGGGCGGCCAGCAGCACGAAGGCGCCGATCATTGCGTAATTGGCTCTGGTTTCCATTATTCAACTCCAGCCGCAGCGGCGCGGCCTCTAGGACCGCCGAAATATTCCTGGATCCAGGGATGGTCCTTCTCGCGCAGCTCCGACATCGTCCCCACAGCCAGAACCTTTTTCTCGCCGAGAACAGCGATGCGGTCGCATGTGGCGGCGAGTGTGTCGAGATCGTGGGTCACAAGAAACACCGTTAAAGACAGGGCTCGCTGCAAGTCTCGAACCAGTTTGTCGAATCCTGCAGCTGTAATCGGGTCGAGGCCGGCTGTCGGCTCATCGAGGAACAGGATCGGCGGATCGAGCGCCAGCGCGCGGGCCAGCGCTGCGCGCTTTCGCATGCCGCCCGAGAGGTCAGAGGGGTATTTGTCGCCTGCTGACGTTTCAAGCCCGGACATGCGGATCTTCTGGTCGGCAAGCTGGTGCATGAAGTAGTCTGAGAGGTGCGCATGCTCTTTCATCGGGACCATAACGTTTTCGCGGACGGTCAGGTTCGAGAACAGCGCGCCGTCCTGGAACATGATGCCCCAGCTATTTTGCACGCGCGCCAGGTCATTGCCGTCAAGGTGTGTCACTTCATCGCCAAATACCTCGACCGTGCCGGCAGACGGTGTCTTGAGGCCGACAATGGCGCGCAGCAGCACCGATTTACCTGTGCCCGACGGCCCGATGACGCCCAGCACCTCGCCCTCCATGACATCGAGGTCGAGGTTCTCATGAACGACATGGGAGCCATACGCGGTCTTCAGGCCGCGAACCCGTATAGCGATTTGGCGGCTCATACGCCGAGCTCCATATAGAAGACGGCAAACAGCGCATCGATCACGATGATCGAAAACAGTGCCTGCACGACCGACCGCGTTGTCGAGCGCCCGAGTGACTGTACGCTGCCGCCAACCAGCAGGCCCTGCCGGCACCCGATCAGCGCGACCACGAGGCCGAAGACTGGCGCCTTGGACATGCCGACCCAGAAATTCTCCATCGGAACAAAGTCGCGCGTGCGGTTGAAGAAGACCGTGGGATTGATGTCGAGCGTAAGCCAGCTGACGACGGCGCCGCCGCCAATGCCGAACAGCATTGCGATCAGGGTGAGCACGGGCGTCATGAGCAGCATGGCATAGGCGCGCGGCACGACGAGCACATCCATCGGGTCGAGGCCCAACGTCGTCATCGCATCGACTTCCTGGCGCATCCGCATCGCGCCGATCTGGGCGGTAAAGGCCGAATTTGTCCGGCCCGCGAGGATGATCGCGGTCAGGATGACACCGAACTCACGGAGCACCGCGATGCCGACAAGCTCCACAGTAAATATGGTCGCTCCGAACTCGCTGAGCGTGGTTGCGCCGATAAAGGCGACCACCATACCGACGAAGAAAGAGAGAAAAGCTACGATTGGGACGGCGTCGAGACCGGATTCCTCCATGACCGACACCAGAGCCGTCCAGCGCATCCTTGCGGGCTTCACGAACATGCCCAGCATGGAAACGATCGTCTCGCCCAGGAAGGCGAGCGTATCGACAGTCTCGTTGACGAAGCCCATCGTCGTGCGCCCGGTCCGCTCGAACAGGTCGACAACGCCATGCGATTTGTCGGGCAGCACTTCGGGCATGCTTTCAGGTCTCAGCAGCCGTGCCTGCTCAAGCAGGGAGTCCGCCTGCGAGCTTGCATGCCGGGTCTCCAGCGCATCGAGGCTGGCCCGGCAGGCCAGCCTGTCGAGCAGAAACGCCCCGGCGGTGTCGATCCGCCCGACACTTTCGAGATCGGCTACCAGCGACTGCAAGCCCGACACGTCAAGGTCGCCCAGTTCGGGCTGGATCGGCCCGAGCGTGTGCACCGTCCAGTCGCCTGACACAGTCAGGACGCCTTGTCCGTTTTCGGCCTGAAAATCGTATTCGGGACGTGCTGGCATAATTCGCTTGTGGCTCAATTCCTGTTTACCTTAACAGTCGAGGTTTAATTATGCCGCAGGGCAACGTGTGAAATTCAATAGAAATCAGGTACTTTTGAGGCGATGACAAAACTGTCCCTTCAGAAAATCTCCTCCCCCCTCAATCGCAGCTTCTCGATCTCCCGCGGATCGAAGCTTTCGGCTGAAACTGTACAGGTGACGATTGAACGCGACGGAAAGACGGGCCGCGGTGAATGCGTGCCCTATGCGCGCTACAATGAGACGGTGAGTTCGGTCGCGGCCGAGATCGAGGCCATCGCACCTGCCATCGAGAAAGGTCTGGGCCGCGAGGTGCTGCAGACGGAGATGAAAGCCGGCGCGGCGCGCTGCGCGATCGACTGCGCGATGTGGGATCTTGAGGCGAAGCTCTCGGGCAAGCCGGTCTGGCAGCTGGCGGGTTTGCCGAAGCCGAGACCGCTGCAGACGGCCGTTACCATCGTTCTCGACACCGCAGAGGAAATGGCCCGCGCAGCGAAAATAACGGATGGCAGGTTGTTGAAGCTGAAGCTTGGCGGGCGCGAGGATATGAGCCGGGTCGAAGCGGTGAAAGCCGCACGGCCGGACGCAAAGCTAATCCTCGACGCCAACGAGGCCCTCGACGGCGGCGTCTTTCCGGACATTGTAAAGCGCGCAGCAGCCCTCGGCGTCGTCCTGATCGAGCAGCCCTTCCCGGTCGGAGAAGACCAGCTCCTGCTCAGGCGCCCGCCCGAAGTCGCGATCTGTGCCGACGAAAGCGCGCATACCAGCAAGGATGTGCAGGATCTCGCCCGGCTGTACGACGCGGTGAACGTCAAACTCGACAAGACGGGAGGGCTGACCGAAGCGATCGCCATGGTGAAGGAAGCCCGCGCGGCCGGATTGGGGGTCATGATCGGCTGCATGGTGGCAGGCTCGATCAGCATGGCACCTGCGGTTCTGCTGGGCACGCTGGCAGACGCAGTGGATCTGGACGGTCCGCTGTGGCTGTCAAAAGACGTAGCGCACGGGCTCAACTATTCAGACGGACGGGTCTCGCCGCCTCAGCCGACGCTGTGGGGCTAATCGCCAAATTGCGGCGGGCTGGGAATTCGCGCTGCGCTTGTCGCCAAGAGATGGCCCCAGATCTTCGTGTTGAGGGATTTCGAAGCGTCGTCAGGCCTGGTTTCGAGCGCCGACTGGAGCGTGATCAGCTCTTCTGCCAGAGCGTTCCGCGTAGCCTTGAGATCGGACACTTTAAATGAGGGGGCAGGCTGAATGCCATGATCGATACCGCCAGCCTCAAGCAACTCCCGCAGCGCTGCGATCTCGGTCACGAGAAGGTCTACCTCCCTGTCCCACATATCGCCCGCCATTGCGGCGATGAGGCCGGACATATTGGCATGCCCGTTTGAATAATCGCCTTCCAGTTTCGGCGCGACGTCAGTAACCAGCGTCGCGCCGATCCGTTTCAGGATCATGGAGATGTCGCTCATACAGGCACTCCGTGTTTCGCCGCGAGGCGGTGGGCAAGCATGGTCTCATGGGCGCAATGGGTGAACCAGCCTGAGAAGGCCAGGATCGGATCGTCATTCTTGCCATCGGCAAAAGCGCGCGCCGAACTGATCCAGATACCGAGGCCTTTCAGATGCGCGAACAGGCTCCACCATTCGAAGGCTGCCGGGTCGAATGTGCAGCCGGAGGCCTCCTGCCAAACGGCGACGGCGTCCGGCCATGGCAGGAGACCCGCCGCACGGTCCGTATCATTGCCGCACCATAACAGGTCCGTCGCCCAGGCGAGGTCTTCATAAGGATCGCCAATATGGGCCATTTCCCAGTCGAGGATCGCCACGATATGGCCTGCGCCATCGTGGAGATAATTGCCCGTCCTGTAATCGCCATGCACAAGCGAGAGACGCTGGGCAGGCGGCGGCGGATGGGCTTCCAGATAGCGGATCGCGGCTTCCGCCACGGGTTGCGGCTCACGTGTATTGGTGCGGATCTCATTGGCCCAGCGGTCCAGCTCCCGCTTCCAGCAGGCATCCGGCGCAGGCGTATTGATTTCGGCAGCGATCGCCGCCCCTTCGAGATCAATGGCCGCAATCGCACCGAGATACTGAAAGAAATCACGGCCCAGCGAGGCGCGATGCGGATCTGCCTGATCCATGCGAAACGGGTTCAGCGGCTGGCCGCCCTCGATCCGGCCCATGACGAAAAATGGCGCGCCCAGCGGCCCGTTGTCCTCTTCCAGGAACATGGCTTCCGGCACAGGGATATCGGCCTTGCCGAAGGCTGAACGGATCGCCGCGAATTCCACCCGGCGCTCGGTGTCGATCAGGCTGTCGGGCGGATCGCGTCGCAGGATCACACCTTTCACCTTCGGTCCGGTAGCGTCCTCATAGGCAATGTCGATCGAATAGGTCTCCCGGCTCGCGCCGCCATGGATGCGGCTGATCGCGGAAACGCTGAGATTGCGCGCGCCCGGAATGTGCGCTTCGGCATATCCTGCAAATTTGCTGGCAAGTTCATCGAGTGTCATGCGGCCACCTGCAGGGGAAGGATCTGTCTGGCGCGCGCGGCGAGCTTGCCATGCTGTAGCAGCAGGCGCGCGGTCTCGGCCGGGTCCGGCTCGAGCGGCCAGACATCCCGCCGCCTTGTTCCGCCAAGCACGATGCTGGTCTGTCTCGGGAACATGTAAAGCTGCCCGTCATTGCCTGGCGCGACGTAGGAATAGTCAATCTCCGGCTGCGGATGCAGGCGGACAAGTTGGCCCCAGACCGGGTGGACCGCCTCGTCATCGAACAGCGCGCCTGCGCCAAGACCAGTACAATTGACGATGACAGGCTGGCCGAGCGCGATCAGATCGGCAGGTGTCCGGAATGTTTCGGTATAGAATGCCACGCCCGCGACGCGCGCTTCCTGCATCAGATATGGCAGATAGAGGCTCATATCGATCATGGTCGGCCGGGTCATATCGCCAAACGGGCAGCCTAACAGCGTCTTCTCGTCTGGCCGCGCCATGTCCTGACGCCGGCGGTTCAGATAATGATGACGCACCCGCGTCACGCCGGTACCGGGCCGGTTCTCATAAGCGTCGAAACCTGTATGGGCCAGCGCGTTGACGCGGGCGACAGTATCAAGATCCACATCGCCATAAGACGATGCGGTGAGAATGATCGCGCCAGCGATACTCGACGTCACATTTGGGTGGAACTTCTCGGCATAGACCGTCACCTTCTTGCCGTGGCGCGCCAGGATCAGCGCCGTCGTCAGCCCCTGCGCGCCCGCCCCGATGACGGCGATATCATCCTCACCGGTTTCGAGCACTTTCTCGGCGGCCAGCGTTCCACAGCCCCAGGAGAGCGTAACACCGTCGCCCTCATGGCCGTAATTGTGGACAATGATCTTGTCGCCGAACGGTTCGGCCTCGAGACGGAACCCGCCATCCCGGCCGGGCCGCAGGCCGACGAGGATTTCCTTGATCCGCTCCGGGCGGACATCCACAGGATAGAAAGGCGCCGAAGAGGCTTCATAGTCGGACAGGCGCGGGCGCCCTGTGGTCGTGCAGGCGGCGAGTAACCCTCCCGACATCCCCAGCAGGACGCTGCGGCGATCAAGCATCCAGAACGTCCTTCCAGCCCGATGGGGTATGCGGTCCGATAAAGAGCTGTTCAAGCGCGCCAATGCCCTCCGACGCTTGCCCGTCCGGGCCTTCATGGCGGACCTTCGAGATCGCCTGGATGTGCAGATTGTCGGGCTGGTTCCACGGCATGACGTCGGGTTTGAAGTCCTCGCGTTCGATGGCGTACTCGCCCTTATAGGCGCCATGCCCCCATTGCGGGTGTCCATAGCCGAGCCCCTTCATCTGGAAGGTCGCAATCGGTTCGTAGTGAACCTTGTGCTCGCGCCCCTGCCCGTCCTTGACGGTCAGCAGCCCCTTGCGCACGCGGCGTGTGCCGGCATCGTATTCGGCGGTGAACTTAGGGTCTTCCAGGTGAAGGAGACCATCGGCCCCTGCTCCGTCCATGGCGAGCACCGAACGCGTATTCCAACTCTTTCCTGTCTCATCGTCATTTACGTGAAAATAGAGCGCGAGATTGGGGAAATTGAGCGGCGTCCAGACCCAGTAGAATTGCGGCGGCATTTCAGGGACGACCGGTTGGGCGTCCTGCGCACCGATCGGGCGTATGCCCCAGCTTCGATCGCGCGTTCCGTAATAACTGTCGACCTCGATCCGTTCGCCGTCGATTTCGATCCAGCCCGTCCAGCGGCCATTCTGCGTCATGCGCGTCACATCCATCACGGTGCGTGAGCCATTGCGGCGCTGGAAGCGTGGCTCTTCAACCGGGAAGTGACGGCCTTCAAAGGTCAACTCGGCCGAAATGCCTTCAGCATCATCGAGCGTGATCTTCACAGAATGAAGCGGTTGGACGACGTCGATCTTCATCGGGCCGACACGCACGTCCATTCGTTCGTGGTTCATGATGCGAGAAAGGTGAACAGAATTCTGGACGCCATCCTTCAGGACCGAGAATGCGCCGTCCATGACATTGAGATGCGGATACACCCCAAAGGACGCGCCGAAGAAGACAGAGCCATCCTTCGAATAGCCGTTGAAGAAGTAGCGGTCGTAGAAATTGCGGTCCGTACCGGCGACCCAGACGGGTTCGGGCGTCTGGTGGATCGGGTATTCATCGCCCCATGTCAGCATCTTGTTTCCTGCCTCTCTTTGCGTGACCTCTTGGCGGGTCAACCATGACGGCTACAGTGACGCGGACGAAGAGAAGTTCAACGTCTGACGCCGCGGCAAAGGATGCAAGAGTGGGATCGAAAGTCACTATCGAGGAGGCGAATGCCTTTCTCAGCGAAGCCTTCAACGGCGCGCAGAACCGCTCAACGGTGATCAGTATGGAGGACGGCCATGCGGTCGTGAGACTGAAGACCGGCGAGGAGCACCTGCGCCCGGGCAATTACATCTCGGGGCCGACGCAGATGTCCATGGCAGATAGCGTCGCCTATTTCGTGATCTTTACAAAGCTCGGCATTGTGCCCATGGCCGTAACGAGCAATCTCAACATCAACTTCTTGCGCCCCTGCATCGGGGAGGCCGTGATCGCAGACGGCCGCCTGATGAAGCTGGGCCGCACGCTTGCCGTGATCGAGGTTGATATCCGCGCGGAAGGCTCCGAGAAAACGTCGAGCCACGCCATCGTGACGTATTCGATCCCGGCCAAATAGGCCGCGATCTCTATCCTTCCCCGGCGGCATCCGGGGCAGTACGTATTGGGAGCCAATCAGGCAGTTATAATCTGGATGATAAACAAATGGAGGAAAACATGGCCGAAGAGATTCTGGATGTCCTGATCGTTGGCGCTGGTATCTCCGGCATTGGGGCGGCCGGACACCTGGCAAAGCGCTGTCCGAGCAAGAAGATCGCCGTTTTCGAAGCGCTGGACAGCTTTGGCGGCACGTGGAAAGTCCACACCTATCCCGGCATCCGCTCCGACAGTGACCTCTATACATTCGGCTATCGCGACAAGCCATGGACCGGACCGCCGATCGCAACAGCCGAAGAGATCCTCACCTATATGGACGAGTTCATTGAAGAGAATGATCTCGGCCCCCTGATCCACTACAATCACAAGATCACCAAGGCGAGCTGGTCATCGGCCGACAAGCTCTACACCGTGACCTATGAGACGCCCGACGGCGAGCATCAGATACGTGCCCACTTTCTCTGGATGTGCCAGGGTTATTACGATCTCGACGAGGGCTATACCCCTCATTGGGACGGCATGGAGAGCTTCAAGGGCGAGATTATTCATCCGCAGAACTGGCCAGACGATATCGATCTGTCCGGCAAGAAAGTGGTCTGCATTGGCTCTGGTGCGACGGCCGCAACACTTGTCCCGAACATTGCCGGCGACTGTGAGCATGTCACTCTGCTCCAGCGCTCGCCGACCTATTTTATTCCAGGACGAAATGCCAATGAGCTCGCCGACGAACTCCGTCGGCTGGAGATCGAGGAGGACTGGATTCACACCATCACACGCAAGAAAATCTTGCTCGACCAGCATGAGTTTACGCAACGGGCGAGATCAGAGCCGGAGGAAGTCAAAGCTGAGCTTCTCGAGGGCGTGAAAGCCTTCCTGGGCGACAAGTTCGACATGTCGCATTTCACGCCGAGCTACCGCCCCTGGCGCCAGCGCATCGCTTTCGTTCCGGATGGTGATATTTTCCAGGGCATCGCGGCGGGCAAGGCCAGCGTCGTCACAGACCATATCGATCGGTTCGTGCCCGAGGGCATCAAGCTCAAATCCGGCGAGGTGCTGGAGGCCGACGTCATGATCACGGCGACCGGCTTCAATCTCAAATTCCTCGGCAATATCCCGTTCGAAATCGATGGCGAGCCTGTCGACTGGAGTGAGCGGCTGACCTGGCGCGGCATGATGATCGAGGATGTGCCGAACATGCTCTTCGTCTTCGGCTATTTCCGCGCAAGCTGGACGCTGCGCGTCGACCTGCTCGGCGACTTCATGGTCAGGCTGCTTGAGAATATGGACAAGAGAGGCGCCGCCGTCATCCGGCCCCATCCGCCCGCCGAAGTGGCGGCACAGGAGAAGCTCAGCTGGATGGATTCAGACGACTTCAATCCAGGCTATCTGACCCGCGGCGAACACCTCATGCCAAAACGCACCCGCCATCCTGAGTGGCAACACACACAGGACTATTGGCATGAGAAAGACACGCTGCCGCAGATTGATCTGGACGATGAACTCTTCGTCTATGAGGATCAGGACGGACAAATTCTCTCGAAAGAAACCGCTGACGCCGCCTGAGACCTCAGGACACCTTGGCAGCTGCTGCCTCGCCGCTTAAGCGCGTGTGCAGGAGGTGCCCATCATGGCGTTAACAATCGCAGGTTCAGTGCTCGGTTTTCTTGGCGTCGCCCTTGGCGCGTTTGGCGCGCATGGCATGTCCGCCCGCTTCACGCCAGAGACACGCGGCTGGTGGGAAACGGCGACGCTCTATCTGCTGGTCCATGCCGTCGCTGTCTTCGCAGCCGGCCTGTCTGGCCGGACTGGTCTGTTCTCGACAGGCGGCTGGGTCATGGTTCTCGGCGCGCTGATCTTCTCAGGCACGCTCTATGCGATGGCGCTCGGAAGCGCGCGCTGGTTTGGCGCGATCACGCCGATTGGCGGCCTGGCCCTGCTTGCCGGCTGGGCAATGTTCGCAGTCGCTGCCCTTAAATCCTGATCCTCATCCCGATCCAAAATCTGGGGATTGGCAGCGCGCGCGATTTGAATATGGTGCGGAAAAATACTGCACATGTGAAATAAACGGAGGAAATCATGGCCAGTCTTTTCGATCTATCGGGAAAAGTCGCTGTCATCACAGGCTCATCGCGCGGCATCGGCAAATCGATCTCCGAAGAGATGGCCGAGCAAGGCGCCAAGGTCGTCATCTCCTCGCGCAAGCCCGGCCCTTGCCAGGATGTCGCCAAGGAAATCAATGAC
>NZ_JBARZC010000470.1:0-2297 GCF_049649345.1 Henriciella sp.
CCGGAAATGTGTTCACGCTGGCCGGTGTGCCTTCAATCGTCCAGGGCATGCTGGGCGATATCGGCCACCGTCTGGAGCGAGGCATTGTTGTTCAGAGCATAACGGTGCGCGTCGCCGGCCTGCGGGAAGGCGATATCGCGGAACAGCTTTCCGGTCTCGATAAGGAACTCGATGGCGTCAATATGGGATCATATCCATGGTTCAGATCCGTTACCGATCATGGTGTGGCGCTGGTGGCGCGGTCGCGTGATGAGACGAAACTTCGGGCCGCTCGTGAACGGCTCATTGCTCTAGTGAGCAAAGATGGCCGCGACGTTGAAGTCATAGACGGCGAAGCGACGTGACGTCGGTGTTGAGCCTTCTCAGCCGCTGGCCAGTTATCCTGGCCTGCTTTGCCGCGATGATACTCGTGGGGATGAGTTTTGCGCCGGTTCAGGAGGCGATTGGCGGGCCATTGCTGGACATGATCTCTTCAGGAAAGGCGGCCAGGGCGCGCTTGGCCGAAATGAGCGCCGAGCAGCGCGAGACGCATTTCTGGGCGACGGTTCTCAACGACACAGCCTATCCGCTCGCCCTTGGTGGGTTTCTGGCGGGGCTTGCCGCACGGTTTGGCGGCAACTTGCGCACATTCGCTGTCATCCCCGCCTTTCTGGCTGTTATTACAGACCTCTCCGAAAATGCATCTCAGGCCGTCGCGCTTCAGGGCGAGCCTGCCTGGCTGGCTGCGAAGACCGTCCTGACACCTGCGAAGTTTGGTTTCTTCATGCTCGCCGCTTTTGTCGCCGTGGGGCTCATGCTGGTCTCCGCGGCGCAATGGTTGCTGCGCCGGCGAAAGCAACAGATCCGCTAGTCCTGCGCGCGCGGCTCTGCCAGCGCCCTGTGGATATCGCTGACGACAACCGAGCCTTCGCCCACGCTTGAGGCAACCCGCTTGACCGAGCCGATTCTGACATCGCCCACGGCATAAATGCGAGGCCAGCTCGTCTCATACCGGGTTGGCATACGCTCAAGCGCCCATCCGGCTCTTACAAGGTCGATATTGGCGAGATCTGGCCCTGTCTTTACGAACCCCTTCTCATCGCAGCTCATATGGCTGGGCAGCCATTCAGTGAAGGGGGCTGCGCCGATGAACAGGAAGACGAAGGGCGTCGGGCAGCGCTCACTTGTCCCGGCCGTCCGGTTCCGGAACGTGGCGTCCACAAGTCGGTCATCGGCAGGGTCTGCCCCTTCAATACCATGCAGGGCTTCTATTTCAGTGGAGGGATGCAAATGGATATTCGGCGCCTCTTCCAGTCGGCGAACCAGATATTCAGACATCGTTTCGCGAATGTCTGGCCGGCGATAGAGCACGTGAACGGCTTTGGCGGTGTGGCTCAAAAATACCGCGCCCTGGCCCGCAGAATTGCCTGCGCCGACAATCGCGACCTCCTGTCCGCCGCAAAGCTGCGCTTCCATCGGCGTCGCGCCATAATAGATGCCGCGCCCCTCGAACCGCTCCAGATTCTCGATCGGCAGGCGGCGATATTGGGCACCAGTCGCGATGACGACAGCGCGCGACTGCAGCTTCCGGCCATCCGCAAGGGTCACGCAATAATCCTCGCCGATCTTTTCCAGACCAGTGGCGTGGGCTGGGGCCGCAATACGGGCGCCGAACTTCTGCGCCTGGATTGATGCCCGTGCGGCAAGTTCGCGGCCTGAGACGCCCATGGGAAAGCCAAGATAGTTCTCGATCTTCGACGACGTGCCTGCTTGTCCGCCGGGGCCGTCAGTGTCGAGCGTCACGACGCTGAGCCCTTCGGATGCGGCATAGACGGAGGCGGCAAGGCCCGCCGGGCCAGCCCCGACGACAATGACATCGGCGCAGCTCCCATCCGGCAGGAGATCCAGCCCATATGCCTCTGACAATTCAGCGACGGTCGGGCGCGACATGATCCGGGAGCGCCCGCGGATCACGACAGGCAGGTCGCTTTCCCCTATCTCGCGCGCTTCCATGATCCGCTTGGCAAGCGCGTCTTTAGCCGGGTCCAGCCAGGTGTGCGGTACCATATGTTTCGACAGGAGGTTTCGAGCGGCGAAGACATCCCTGTCGTGGGCATCGCCGATGACGATGGTCGATCCATGGGCGGCCTCATGAGCAAAGGCGCGCCTGGCGGTAAATGTCCGAACGAACACATCGGAGAGGGCCGAGTTCTCCACAAGAAGTCTCTGAAAGTCAGCGTGGGAGATGTGCAGCACGTCGCCTTCGTCACCCATTTCCACACGTGCCAAGGAAGCCTGGCCGGTCAGGACCGATATGT
>NZ_JBARZC010000471.1:0-1908 GCF_049649345.1 Henriciella sp.
CTCAAAGATAGGCGGCATCGACCGTATCCGTTACACGACCAGCCATCCGCGCGATATGGATGACGACCTTATCGCCGCGCATGGCGAAGTGTCGGAGCTGATGCCCTTCCTGCACCTGCCGGTTCAGTCGGGCTCGGACCGGATCCTGAAAGCGATGAATCGCGGCCATACTGCCGAGCACTATCTAGACATCATGCACAAGATGCGTGATGCGCGCCCTGACATGGCGCTCGCTTCCGATTTCATCGTCGGCTTTCCCGGCGAGTCCGACCAGGATTTCGAAGACACGATGAGCCTTGTGCGCGAAGTCGGCTACGCCATCGCCTATTCGTTCAAATATTCTCCGCGCCCCGGCACACCCGCCGCCGACATGTTCGGCCATGTGCCCGACGAGGTCGCGACCGAGCGCCTCCATCGCCTCCAGGCGCTTCTCTGGGAACAACAGCGTGCGTTCAACGCTTCCAAGATCGGGCAAACGATACCCGTGCTGGTGACCGGAAAGGGCCGTATGGACGGACAGATGCATGGCCGCAGCCCATGGCAGCAGGCGATCCATTTTGATGCGCCAGCCACGACGCTCGGCCAGATCGTGGATGTGAAAGTCGTGGGCGCGACATTGAATTCGCTCGCAGGCGAATATGCAGCTGTGGTGGAGGTTGCCTGATTTGAAAGGCACGATCACCCGCCTCTATTCGCCGGATAATTCAGACCAGCTTCAGTCGATCTGCGGGCCACAGCACCGCAACTTGATGAAGCTTGAGATGGCTTTTATTGACGGGAAGCTCGAAGCCGAGAGCCAGGGCGGCAGCATCAAGCTGACCGGCTCGACCGATGCTGTCTCGAATGCTGAGGCGACGCTCGCCGCTTTCGAGCGGATGCTCAAAGCCAATCCCGATGCTGGTGAGGACGCCTTTGAAGGGGCTATCGACCAGGCCCGCGCGCCAGCCGAGTCCTACGGGTCTCTTTCAGGCTTGCGCGTGCCTGTCATGCCGCAGACCAAGACGCAGGCGAGATATATCGACCTTCTGACCCGGCCTGGCACCGACCTCGTTTTCGGAACCGGCCCGGCCGGCACCGGCAAGACCTTTCTGGCTGTTGCAGCCGGCGCCGCAGAGCTTCGCAAGAAGACCAAGGAGCGGCTGATCATCACGCGCCCCGCTGTCGAGGCCGGCGAAAATCTCGGCTTTCTGCCTGGCGATCTTGAGGAAAAGGTTGAGCCCTATCTCCGGCCCATCTGGGACGCGCTGAACGAAGTGCTCGGCGCCGATCATGTCGAGCGGATGCGGGAGAAGAAGATCATAGAGGTGGCCCCGCTCGCCTTCATGCGCGGGCGCACGCTCAAGAACGCCTTCGTCATCATGGATGAAGCCCAGAATGCCACGATCGGTCAGACCAAGATGGTGCTGACGAGACTTGGCCGCGACAGCCGCATGGTTGTCACCGGTGACCCGGGCCAGGTCGACCTGCCGCCCAAAACATCCTCCGGTCTTGCCCACGCGCTCAAAATTCTCGAGGGCGTCGAAGGCGCCGGCTTTGTCGAGTTCACCGCTGCAGATGTGCGCCGACATGCCCTCGTATCGCGCATCATCCGCGCCTATGACCGCGATGGAGCCGCCGGACAATGAGTGTGACGCTCGATCTGCGCATCGAAGAAGAAAAATGGACCGAGACAGTGGCGGAGCTGAGCTCTGTCTGTGAAACTGCGCTTGCGGCTGGCCACTCCATGACAGGCAAATCCGGCGAGGTCGGCCTGCTCCTGACAGATGACGCCGAGATGCAGCAGCTCAATCGCGACTGGCGCAGCAAGGACAAACCGACCGATGTCCTCTCCTTTCCGGCTGGCGAAATGGAAGCGCCCTTCCTGGGCGATATTGCCGTCGGCTATGGCATCGCCTCGGCGGATGCGGC
>NZ_JBARZC010000472.1:0-4570 GCF_049649345.1 Henriciella sp.
TGATCGGCATGCCAGGGTTCTCCCAGGCCAGTTTGTCACCGGGCCAGATCGCAACTTCAGGCACGATCGAGCGCCAGGTTCGTCTCAATGATTTTGTTGACGTTCGCGCCGCCGCCGACGTCATCGAGATCAAGCGCCTCCAGCCCACCACAGACCAGCCCGAAGCGCGCGAGCTCGAATTTGAATCGCTCGGCACATTTGTCGATGTCCGCCCCTTCCAGAACCAGTTCGTCATCTCCGGCGGCATCTATAGCGGTGACCGCTCGCGCATCGACAATCCGACCGCCTACCGCCCGCGCAATGGCAAATCCATTTACACACCCGAAGCCCCCGGCACGCTGAAAATGGCCGTGAAGGGCGAGGATGTTGCTCCTTTTCTCGGTCTCGGCTTTGACACGACGGCTGACGCACAACGTGGCTGGGGCATGAAGGCCATGGCCGGCGCGCTGTTTTCAGGATCGCCGCAAGTCGCAATGACATCGCGCAATGGCCCGCAATCGGCCGACTCGATCGTCCGGATGCAGCTTGAGCGCGAACTGCTGAGCACGGATGAACTGGTCGAGGAAAAGATGGTCCATCCAGTGGTCCAACTGGGCCTGACTTACAGGTTCTAGTTTTCGGCGTCGGGCCGGTACTTCAGAACGAAATCCATCACTTTTTCAGCCGGCATCTCGCAGGGTTTGAGGCGCGGCGTGCCGCCTGCGCGATAAAGATTGAAGCTGACATGATCGGCGCCTCCGAGGGCTTCGCCATACAGCTTCACGCGCCGCCCATCGGCCGACCGCTCCACCGTCACGCCCCAGCTTTCGCCGTCAAAGACACCCTGGCCATACCCCACCGGGAGGCGGGCCAGGGCGCTGAGAAACGTCTCGAACGTGCTAATTGCGCGCCTTGTCGACGAGGCGGTCATTCTGCGCCCAGTGCATCATGCCGCGCAGTTTCTCGCCAACTTCCTCGATCAGGTGGTCGTTCATGCGGGCGCGTTTGGCGTGGAAGCCGGGGGCGCCGGCCTGGTTTTCAAGCACCCAGTTGCGCGCAAAGGTCCCGTCCTGGATGTCGGTCAGGATCTTCTTCATCTCCGACTTGGTCTTCGATGTGATGACGCGCGGGCCGGAGACATATTCGCCAAACTCGGCCGTGTTGGAGATCGAGTAGTTCATATTGGCGATGCCGCCCTCATAGATGAGGTCGACGATCAGCTTGGTCTCGTGCAGGCATTCGAAATAGGCCATTTCCGGCGCATAGCCGGCCTCGACCAGCGTCTCGAAGCCGGCCTTGATCAGCTCGACAATGCCGCCGCAGAGCACGGCCTGTTCGCCGAAAAGGTCGGTCTCGGTTTCTTCGCGGAACGAGGTCTCGATGACGCCGGCGCGCGTGTTGCCGATGGCTTTCGAATAAGACAGCGCCACGTCTTTTGCGGTGCCGCTGGCATCCTGGTGGATGGCGACGAGGCCCGGCAGGCCGAAGCCGCGCTGGTACTGGTCGCGCAGCGTGTGGCCCGGGCCTTTCGGCGCCGAGAGCGAGATGTCGACATTCGCGGACGGGCGGATGAGGTTGTAATGGATGTTGAAGCCGTGGCCGAACATGATGTGCTGGCCATCGCGGACATTCGGCTCGATCTCATTGGCCCAGAGGACGGCCTGCTTCTCATCCGGGATGAGGATCATCACGACGTCGGCCCACTTGGTAGCTTCCGCCGGCGTCATGACTTTAAGCCCTTCGGCGTCGGCCTTCTTGCGCGAGCCGGAGCCCTCCTGCAGACCGACAACAACATCCTTCACGCCGCTGTCGCGCATGTTCAGGACGTGCGCATGACCCTGGCTGCCATAGCCGATGACGGCCACTTTCTTGGACTGGATGAGGCTGAGATCAGCATCCTGCTCGTAATAAACTTTCACTTCCTGCTACTCCTTGGAATTTCTGGGATTCTGTTTTTTCTGGCGGTCATCCCGCATCCTTGCCACGGCGGATAGAAAGGACGCCGGTGCGGCTCACTTCGACGAGGCCGAGCGGCTCCATCAGTTCGGTGAACTGGTCGATCTTGTCGGACGCGCCGGTGATCTCGAAGATGAAGCTCTCATTCGTCGTATCGATGACGCGGGCGCGGAAAATCTCCGCAATGCGCAGCGCCTCGACGCGCTTTTCGCCCTTGCCGGCGACTTTCACCAGCGCCAGTTCGCGTTCGATTCCGCGCTTTGACTTGGTAATGTCGATGACCGATGCGACCGGCACGAGCCGCAGGAGCTGCGCCTCGATCTGCTCGAGCATGTGGGCCGTTCCTGTGGTGACGATGGTGATGCGCGAGCGATGCTTGCCTCGGTCAACCTCAGCGACGGTCAGGCTCTCAATATTGTAGCCGCGTGCGGAAAACAGGCCGACCACACGACCCAGCACGCCCGGCTCATTGTCGACGAGAACGGCGAGCGTGCGGCGCTCTTCGACCTCTTCGGCATGGTCCATGTCATAGGCGCTGGCGGGGATCGGCTCTTTTGTCATTCAGCGGCTCTCTCATACTCGTCGGTTTCGTCGCCGGTCTCGAATTCAAGCTGCGGGCGCCGCGCCTTGAGGCGGTTCCTGATCGACTGGGCGCGCGAGCGTGCCTCGTCGCGATGGACCCGGCGCTGCTTGTCATAGCGCCCGACGATCATGTCGCGGCGGCGCGGATCGGTGTGGGCCTGAAGCTCGGAGACAACGAGCCGGCGGCATTCATCGATAAAGACGGCTGAATTGTCGCCGGTCGGCCCGCCCTCACGGGTCAGCGCTTCGAGCTCGTAATAGGAAAACACCAGTGCATCGAGAATGGGCGGACGCGAGCCGCGATAGGCGCCATCCTTCTCGGCGCCCTTACCGCTCGGATCGATATTGGGAAAGTACATGCGGCCCCGCTCGATGACGGAGGAGAGCTGCATCATCAGATTGACCTTGTTGTTGTTGAAGGCCTGATCATTGGCCTGCGAGCGGCGGGTCCGAGCGAACATGGCGACCCGGCCAAGCGTGTCGATCGCCTGACTGCCCCAGTCGAGGCTGGCCCCGTCGACATGCATGCGCAGCGTCTCCACCCGGATCTTCTCCTGGCGACGCGTCTCCAGATGCGAGGCGATCGCACCGATGAGAGCAAAAACGGCCGAGGCAACTGTGACGATCAAGGTCCAGTTGGTTGAGGTCGTGTCTAGAAAACTATTGGAGTCCATCACTTATTCCCGGAACGTGAAGCTGATACTCAGACCAGCTTACGGCCTTCCGCGTCGATTTCATCCCCGGAAATGCTGCCGAGGATCATCTCATTGTGCGCTGCCCCGGAAGGGATCATCGGCAGGCAGTTTTCCGCCTTGGTGACGAGGCAGTCGAAAACCACCGGGCCGCCATGATCAATCATCTCTTGTATCTTCTGATCGAGCTCCGCCGGATCGGAACACTGTATACCGTGCGCGCCGTACGCTTCGGCGAGTTTCACGAAGTCCGGCAGGCTGTCCGAATAGGAGTGGGAATAGCGCTCGCCATGCAGAAGCTCCTGCCATTGGCGGACCATGCCCATCCACTCATTGTTCATGATGAAGATCTTGATCGGCAGCTTGTGCTGAACCGCGGTCGAGACTTCCTGCATCACCATCTGGACCGAGGCCTCGCCGGCAATATCGATGACCAGGCTGCCCGGGTGGGCCGCCTGAATGCCGACCGCCGCAGGCAGGCCGTAGCCCATCGTGCCGAGGCCGCCTGATGTCATCCAGCGGTTCGGCTCTTCGAAATGATAGTGCTGGGCGGCCCACATCTGATGCTGGCCAACTTCTGTGGAGATATAGGTGTCACGGTCCTTGGTCAGCTCGTAGAGCCGCTCGACCGCATATTGCGGGCGGATGGAGCCGTCATTGTCCGGATAGGCAAAGCAGTCCTTCTCGCGCCATTTGGCGATCTGGCCTCTCCAGTCGGAAATGTCGGGGGCTTTTTTGACCTTGTTCCAACCCTCCAGCAGCGCTGCCAGCGCCGCCTTGCAGTCTGCCACGATCGGCACGTCGACGCGGATGATCTTGTTGATCGAAGACGGATCGATATCGATGTGGATCTTTTTCGAGCCCGGCGAGAAAGCCGAGATCCTGCCCGTCACCCGGTCGTCGAAACGGGCCCCGACGCAGATCATCAGGTCGCAATCATGCATGGCATTGTTGGCCTCGTAGGAGCCGTGCATGCCGACCATGCCGAGCCAGTCCTCATGGCTGGCCGGAAACGCGCCGAGCCCCATCAAGGTGGACGTCAGCGGAAAGCCGGTCGCGGCCTGCAATTTCCGCAGGAGGCGGGAGGCTTCCGGCCCGGAATTGATGACGCCGCCGCCTGTATAGAAGACAGGCCGGCGCGCGGCTTTCATCAGCGCCAGCGCATCCTTGATCGCATGGCCGCTCGGTTCGGTCTTCGGCCTGTAGGTCGGCTTGTAAACGCCTTCCTTGCCGATATACGCGCCGGTCGCGAACTGAATGTCCTTCGGGATATCGATGACGACCGGGCCCGGGCGCCCGGAGGTCGCGATCAGGAAGGCTTCGTGAATGACGCGGGCGAGATCATCGACATCGGTGACGAG
>NZ_JBARZC010000473.1:0-1538 GCF_049649345.1 Henriciella sp.
TTGCCGCGCAATTGCTTCAGTGCAGCGTTGAAGACAGGCTTTTCCATTTTGCCTTTCCTTTCGCGTCGCACCTGACGGGCGTGATGTAGCTGGAGCAATCAGATGTCGGGCCGATGGCTTCCCGGCCGCCCATGTCATGCCCACCAGGCGGAGGTTTCCGCCCGGTGGGGTATTTGATCAGAACTTGAATTCGTCGAGGTTTTCGGGAGTGACGATTTTCGCCGGTCCAAGGACCACTTCTCCGTTATCCCCAATCTCGTAGCTGCCAAGACGACCGGCCTCGAAGCTTTCGCCCGGCGCACCTGTGATGTCGCACATGGCGAGTGCCTGCGCGGCGTGATAGGCGAGATAGCCCAGGTCGGTGACGTTCCACCAGATGTCCTGAACCGAGCCTTCCTCGATATACTTTCGGATCAGCGAGGCAGGAGCGAGGCCTGTCAGCTTAATGTCGCCAACCTTGCCGGCCTCTTCGAGCGCGCGCGCGGCGGCGGGAAGACCGATGCCGGCGGGCACGATTATGCCTTTGAGATCCGGATAGGTTTGGGCCAGCGCCAAGGCCTGCTGCTGATTGATCTGCTCGCTTTCCTCACCGTAGACGACGGTGACGAGCTCAAGATCCGCGTAGTCGGAATTACTTTCCAGCTCCCCTTTCATCTGCTCGATCCAAGCGTTCTGATTGGTTGCCGTGGGCGTCGATGAAAGGATCGCGAATTCGCCTTCGCCGATCATGTCGGACATCGACTGCAGCATCATCTGCGCGAGGCTGGTGCCGAGCGCCTGGTTCACGAAGAGCGAGCGCGCCTCGGCGGCGACGTCACTGTCGTAGGAGATGACCCGCACGCCATTGGCGGCCGCACGCTGCAGCGCCGGGGCGACCGCGTTGGCGTCGTTGCCAGAGATGGCGATCACGTCGACGCCCTGGGTGACGAGGTTGTTGATGAACTCGACCTGCGCCTCGGCAGTGGCCTGGCTTGGCGCGGCCTGGATCACGGTGCCACCCATTTCGTCGGCAGCCTCTTGGGCGCCTTCACCGGCAACCTGGAAATAGGGGTCGGTGTCCAGCTTGGGAAGGAAGCCGATGGTTCCTGGCTCACTCAGACATTCCTGGGCCTGGGCCGCAGATGTCATGAGAGCCAGGACTCCGACAGTTCTCATTAGGGTGCGTTTCATTCTCTTCTCCTCCTTGGTTGGATGACTTGCGTTCTGTTTATCGTGATTATGCGGAGCGTGCGCCAAGCTCGGCGCGCGCGGCGCGGGCCTTGCGCAGACGCGCGAGGGCACCGGGCAGAAAGGTTCCGGCCAGAAGCGCGCCGATCAGCAATAGACCGACAACGGTGCTTTGCGCGTCGCCGCCGACGCCGTTGATGCCCAAAAGGTTGCGGATGAGTGCGATCAGGCTGAGCGCGCCGACCACGCCGACGACGCCACCCTTGCCGCCGAAGACGCTGACGCCGCCCAGCATTGCGATGGTGATGACGTCGAGTTCCATCATGAAGGCGTTGTTGGCGCGCGCATTTGCCAGCCGCGCGGTATAGACG
>NZ_JBARZC010000474.1:0-9775 GCF_049649345.1 Henriciella sp.
CTATGAGACATCGCTCGATGCGAAGGGCCGGGTATCGGTGCCTGCGCCCTTCCGTGCGGCTCTTTCGGGCGGCAACCGCATATTTGTGTGGCCGGCGATCGATGGCTCCGGCTGTCTCGAGGGCGGCGGCGACGAGCTGATGGCGCTTTATCGCCAAACGCTTGCCCGCATGGCGCCGAACGATCCGAACCGGCGAGCTTTCATGCACACCATCTTCACCCGCTCCGCTGACCTCAAAATGGACGATACGGGCCGTATCTCCATTCCGTCCGGCCTGCTCGAAGCGGCCGGCATCGAGAAGAAGCTGATATTCGCTGGCGCGTTCGACCGGTTCCACATCTGGGAACCGTCCCGCTTTGCCGAGTTCGATGCGCAGATGGCAGCCACGGCGCAGGACAATCAGGATGCACTGGCAGAACCGTTCCAGCAGGCAATGGCGGCCGGTGGTCTTCCCGGACTGGGCAATGGAGGGCAGGACTGATGGGGCATGTCCCGGTTCTCCTTGATGAGGTCGTCACGGCGATGGCGCCGCGGGATGGTGATGTCCTGGTCGACGCCACGTTCGGGGGAGGCGGTTATGCGCGCGCATTGCTTGCGGCCGCTGACTGCCGCGTAATCGGCATTGACCGCGACGAGGATGCGATCGCGCGGGCCGAGGCTTTCGTTTCTGAACAGCCGCGCCTGATACCGCTGCAAGGGCGGTTCGGCGAAATGGACCGTCTTTTGCGCGGCGCAGGCTTCGAGCATGTCGATGCGATCACACTCGACCTCGGCGTTTCTTCCTTCCAGCTCGACCAGGCCGAGCGTGGCTTTTCCTTCATGCGGGACGGGCCGCTCGACATGCGGATGGGGCGCTCGGGTCCGTCTGCCGCAGATGTGGTCAATCAGCTCGATGAGCGCGACCTTGCGACCATCATCTTCCGGCTTGGCGAGGAAAAGCAGTCCCGCCGCATCGCGCGTGCGATTACAGGGCGGCGTCTTAAGGCTCCTTTCACCTCAACCCTCGATCTTGCAGGCCTGATCGAGCAGACGCTCGGAGGGCGGCGTGGGTCACGCACACACCCTGCCACCCGGTCGTTCCAGGCGATCAGAATGTTCGTGAATGACGAGCTCGGTGAGCTCGCCAGGGCGCTTGTGGCCTCAGAAGAGCTTCTGCGTGAAGGCGGCCGGCTTGTCATTGTGACCTTCCATTCGCTGGAGGACAGGATGGTAAAACTCTTCATGCGTGAACGCGCAGGCCTTCAAGGCGGCGGGTCTCGCCATTTGCCGCAGCAGGAAGCCGGGCCGCAGCCGAGCTTCGAAATGCCCTCGAAGAAGGCTATTGAGCCGTCGCCGGCAGAGCTGAAGACCAATCCGAGATCGCGCTCATCCAGGCTGCGAGTCGCAATCCGTACCGATGCGCCCGCAATGGCGCTGCCCGTCTCGACGGGCGTTGACCTGCCAGACCTCGGACAAGTCGAGGTGGCCTCATGAGCTGGCGCGCCCTTTTCATCGGGGTGGCCATTATCGGCCTGCTGATCTTCAGCCTCTACCGTGCCAAATACGGCGCGATGGAAAGTGCTGAGGAGATTGCCGAGGTTCAGGAGCAGATCGACGCGGAAATCCGCGAGCGGAAAATCCTGCTCGGCGAACTCAGCCATCTTTCGCGTCAGGAATGGATCGAGGAATATGCCCGCAGCGAGCTGGGAATGGTGCCGGCACGTGCTGAGCAATTTGCCCGCCCGGAAGATCTCGACCAGCTGATCGGTCCGCCTGCCAATCTCGATGAAGTCGGCGAGCCCCGCCAGGACAGGGAAGGCGCCCAGGATGGATGAAGTGCGGTTCTCCGGCCCCGCGACGGGATCGTCCATGCGGGCAAAGCTTGTCTCGCTCGGCATGTGTCTCGGTTTCGCCGTGGTCGCAGGAAAAGCGGGCATGGTCGCGATGACGGCGCCTGCGAATGACGGCGGCACTCTGCGCGCGTTTGAGGAGCCAATCCGCCGTGCGGACATTGTCGATCGCAATGGCGAGCTGCTGGCTACATCTGTTTCTGTCTATTCGCTTTTTGCCGATCCGCGCGCCATCTGGGACCCGGCCGAGGTCGCGACAGGCATCGCAGCTGTTTTCCCGGATATCGATGTCGATTCGCTGACGGCGAGCCTGTCTGACCGCGACCGGGCATTCGTCTGGGTGCGCCGGGGCCTGACGCCAAGGCAGCGCCAGGCTGTCTATGATCTCGGGCTCGAAGGTCTCGACTTTCGCGAAGAGAGCCGTCGGGCCTATCCGCGCGGCACGCTGGCAGGGCACATTCTCGGCTATGCCGGCACGGACGGCCAGGGGCTGGCCGGGGTCGAATATGCGATGGATTCAGATCTCCTCTCGCGGTCCGAGCCTCTAAAGCTGACGATCGATTCCAATGTCCAGTTTGCGCTTGAAGCCGAGCTCGCAGCGGCAGCGGGTGAATACGAAGCCGAAGGCGGCGCCGGTGTTGTCCTTAATGCGCGCAATGGCGAAGTCATGGCGCTCGCGAGCTGGCCGCCGATCGATCCGAACCGCGTTCTCGATCTCGACATCAAAGACCCCTCGCGTCTGAACCGAGCCTCCAGCGCCGTGTTCGAACTGGGGTCGGTCTTCAAGCCGCTGACGATAGCGGCCGCGCTCGATACGGGTGCCATTCGGCCGAGTGACCGCTTCGATGTTCGCGAGCCGCTGGAAATTTCCGGGCGCATTATCGCCGATGATCACCCGATCTCCGGTCGCGCCACGCCGACCGAAATCGTCTCCGAAAGCTCAAATATAGGCACAGTGAAAGTAGCGATCCAGCTTGGTGCGCGCCGGCAGCAGGAAATGCTGGCCGCACTCGGTCTGTTCGGCAGGTCACCGATCGAGCTTGCAGGCAGCGCTGCGCCGATCCTGCCCCCGAAATTCGACGATATCCATGCCGCGACCACCAGCTACGGGCACGGCATTGCCGTCACGCCTATGGCCTTTGCGAGCGCATTTTCGGTGTTTGCGAATGGCGGCGAAGTAATTGAGCCCACCATTGTGATGGACGGACAACGCCGCCGCACGCGCCGCGTTTTCTCCGCGCCAACCGCTGCTGTCGTTACACACATGCTGCGAGAAGCGGTCATTGTCGGGACCGGTGGGCAGGCCGAAGTGGCAGGCTACCGCGTGGCGGGCAAGACGGGCACAGCCGAAAAGCCGGTTGCCGGCGGGTATTCCGACAAGGAAAATATCGCCTCATTTGCAGCAGTCTTTCCAGCTGACAGCCCTGATTATGTCGTATTGATCGTGCTCGATGACCCCAAAGAAGGAGCAGGCCGCGGGCGAACAGCTGCGTATAATGCAGCACCGACGGCAGGCCGGGTGATCGAACGTGTCGCGCCGATGCTGGGCGTCGAACCGGAATTCGAAGATCTGGGCCGCGGCGAAAGCCCCATGGTCCGCTCCGTCTCTCAGAGAAGGAGTAAACTATGAAATTGAGCGCGCTTTTTCCCGGACATGGCGGCGATGCGGTCACGGACGTCACAGGCCTGACTGCAGATAGCCGGAAGGTAAAGCCGGGCTTTGTGTTCGCTGCGCTGAAGGGCGTTGTGGCAGATGGGCGCGAGTACATTCCGCAGGCGCTGGCGAACGGCGCTGTCGCGGTGATCGGCCATGAGCTTCCCGATGTTTCGCCGGCGGTGGCGATCGAGGTAAATGAGCCGCGCCTTGCGCTCGCAACGGCATCGGCTGCTTTTTATGCGCACCAGCCCGAGACCATCGTCGCCGTCACCGGGACGAACGGGAAAAGCTCGACCGTCGATTTCCTGCGGCAGATCTGGGAAACGTCGGGCATGACTGCCGCGTCTATGGGGACACTCGGCGCAATCGGCCCGCAGGGTCATATCGACCTTGGCCATACAACGCCGGATCCTGTCGCGATCCATGAGACGCTAGCCACGCTCGCCGATCAGGGCGTGACCCATTGTGCAATGGAGGCTTCTTCGCATGGCCTCGTCCAGTACCGCCTCGATGCTGTAAAACTTGCCGCCTGCGCCTTCACGAATTTGACCCAGGACCATCTCGACTACCACACGGACATGGATGATTACCGGGCCGCCAAGATGCGCCTGTTTACGGAGCTGATGCCGTCTGGGGCACCGGCCGTGGTGAATGCGGACAGCCCGGAGCGCGGGGCATTCGAGGCTGGGGCAAAATCCGCGGGTCTCAGGACGGTATCCGTGGGCTGGCGCGGCGAGGACCTCAAGATCGAGGAATTGATGCCGCGGGCGACCGGTCAGAAACTCTTCCTCAAATGGCGCAGCGAGCCCTTTGAAGTCGAGCTGCCGCTGATCGGTGAGTTTCAGGCGCTCAATGCCTTGACGGCCGCTGGCCTTGCTCTGGCGCTCGGTGCGCCGCTTGAAGGCGTTCGCGCGGGCATGTCCGAGCTCAGGCCCGTGAAGGGCCGCCTCGAATTCGTCGGCGAAACGTCTGACGGCGCAGGTGTTTTTGTCGACTATGCCCATACGCCAGACGGTCTCGACGTCCTGATCCGGGCCGCGCGGCCGCACACAGCAGGCAAGCTGGTCGTCATCTTCGGCTGCGGCGGTGACCGCGACCGCAAGAAGCGCCCGCTCATGGGCGCGATCGCCGCCAAGCAAGCCGACGTCGTGATCGTGACAGACGACAATCCACGCTCCGAAGACCCGGCAAGCATTCGCAAGGCCGTCCTGGAGGCGGTGCCCAACGGGATCGAGATGGCCGACCGCGGCGAAGCGATCCGCAAGGCTGTGGCCGACCTGAAGGCTGGTGACACCCTGCTCATCGCCGGCAAGGGCCACGAGACCGGACAGATCATCGGATCGACCGTCATTCCATTCTCCGATCAGGACACGGCAATAGCCGCCTTGGAGGGGGTCCAAGCATGACGCGCCCGATCTGGACCTCTGCTGAAATCGCCGAAGCCACAGGCGGGCGGCTGACTGGCGACTTTGAAGCCAACGGCGTTTCGATCGACACCCGCTCGCTCGAAAAGGGCGACCTGTTCGTGGCCCTGAAAGACGTGCGGGATGGCCACGACTTCGTCGCCAATGCGTTTGAGGCGGGCGCAAGCGCTGCTCTGGTCAGCCGCGAGGTCTCAGGCGCCACCGGGCCGCTCATCATCGTGGATGATGTCCTTGATGCGCTTGTTGCACTCGGAGAGTATGCCCGGGACCGCGCCGCCGATGCCGTACGCATCGCCATCACAGGCTCGGTCGGCAAGACGTCCGTCAAGGAAATGATCGCCCGAATTCATCGCGGACAGGGCAAGGCTCACTGGTCCGTCAAGAGTTTCAATAACCATTGGGGTGTGCCGTTAACGCTGGCGCGCATGCCGGCCGATACGGAATACGCGGTCTTCGAGATCGGCATGTCGACGCCGGGCGAAATCGCGCCGCGCTCAAAAATGGTCCAGCCGCATGTCGCTGTCATCACGCGTATCGCTCCGGCGCATCTCGAAGGGCTCGGCTCGATTGAAGGCGTCGCAAAGGAAAAAGCCGACATCGGTGCGGGTCTGATAGAGCCGGATGGGATCGTCGTCCTGCCCAAATCTGATCCGATGTTGCCAGTGCTCGCAGAGCATATTCGTGCGCTGAAACCCGGCGCAGCGATCGCCCTGTTCGGCCGGGCCGATGACGCGGGCCATGCGGGCGGTCTGACAAATCTCGACGGGGCGGCGCAGGTTAGCTCCTATGAGAGCGCCGGTAGCATGAGCCGGATCGCGCTAGAGGTTCTGACCTGCAAGCTGGATGTGGAAATTCACGCTGTTGGAGAACACTGGGCCGACAATGTCGCCTGCGCGCTACTCTCCGCCGGTCTGAACGCGTCGATCGATCTTTACAGTGCAGCACGCGACCTCTCAGGCTACACGCCGCCGCCAGGGCGCGGGACGGCCGAGATCCTGAAGCTGCCACAGGGTGGTGAAGCGCTGCTGGTCGATGATGCGTACAATGCCAATCCGGCCTCTATGCGCGCGGCGCTGAAGAGCTTTGCGTCTCGCAACGGGGCTCGCCGCCTCGTGGCGCTCGGCGAAATGCTGGAAGTTGGTGCCACATCGGAGGCCGAACATCGTTCGCTCGAAGCGCCCGTAATGGACGCTGGGGCATCGGTCGCGTTTCTCGCCGGAGAGGGGATGAAGCCGCTCGCAGATTCGCTTCAGAGGCGAATCGAGACCCATTGGGCGGTCAAGGCCGAAGAGCTGGATTCGGTTGTTAAAAACTCCGTCAGGAACGGCGATCTCCTCTTGATCAAAGGCTCGAATGCGTCCGGGATGGGACGGCTCGCAGACAGGTTGCGCCAGTGGAGCAAGACCGCAGACGAGCAAGTGATGGATCGCGGCCCAGAACGGGCTGCAGGGGGTAGTGATGCTGTATGAGCTGGTGGCAGCTGATGACGGATTTTTCCGTCTGTTCAACTACACGACCTTCCGCACCGGGGGTGCGATTGTTACCGCATTTCTGTTCACCGTTCTAACGGGCGACTGGGTCATTGCGAAGCTGAGTTTGCGCCAGGGCAAGGGCCAGCCAATCCGCGATCTTTCGCTGGAAGCCCAACTCGAAAAGCGCGGCACGCCGACAATGGGCGGCTTCCTGATCTGGATCGGCGTCCTGCTTGGCACGCTGCTCTGGGCCGATCTCGGCAACCCTTATATCTGGACCGTCTTGTTCGTGACGGTCTCATACGCGTTTCTCGGTTTCCTCGATGACTATGCGAAGGTAACCAAGCAGTCCGATGCCGGCGTTTCGGCCAAGGTGCGCCTGCTTGTCGAGTTTCTCATCGCTGCGATGGCGGGCGCGTTCATCATGGGCATCCATGGCGCACACACTCCGCTTGGCCATGCCGAATGGGGGCCTCTGAATGACCTCGCCCAGATGATTGCAGGCCTCGCGCCTGAAACAACCGTCGAGCCAAACGACCAGTCCTTTTCCGGCGGCGTGGCTGTGCCGTTTGTGAATGACTATTTCGTCCCCCTTGGCGGGCTGTTCATTCTCTTTGCAATGATCGTCATCGTCGGCGCGGCCAATGCCGTGAACTTTACCGATGGCCTCGATGGGCTCGCCATCGTGCCGATGATGTTTGCAGGCGCGTCCTACGCCCTCATCGCCTACCTCACGGGCAACTTCATCTTCGCCGACTATCTCGGCATCCAGTTCACACCGGGCGCTGGAGAAATGGGCGTCCTGCTCGGCGCGATGATTGGCGCGGGTATGGGATTCCTCTGGTTCAACGCCTATCCGGCGCGCGTCTTCATGGGCGATACCGGCTCGCTCGGTCTCGGCGGCCTGATTGGGGTCGTCGCCGTTGCGGTCAAGCATGAGTTCGCGCTTGCTGTCATCGGCGGTCTGTTCGTGCTCGAAGCGCTTTCGGTGATGATGCAGGTCACCTGGTTCAAGATCACCAGGCGTGTGACCGGGGAGGGCAAGCGCATCTTCCTCATGGCGCCGCTCCACCACCATTTCCAGAAGAAGAACTGGCCTGAAACCCGGGTCGTCGTCCGCTTCTGGATCCTGTCTGTCCTGTTCGCCCTTGCGGGCCTTGCCACACTGAAGCTGAGGTAGCCCGCGCCCCATGATCCCGATTACCGAATATGCTGGAAAGGATGTCGCCGTTTACGGTCTTGGCCGTACAGGCCTTGCAGCTGCGCGCGCCTTGAAAGCCGGTAAGGCACGGGTTCATGCCTGGGACGATAGCGAGGAAACGCGCGCCAAGGCAGAAGCGGCGGGCATTCCGCTATCCGATCTCAATAAGCGCGACTGGCAGAGCTTTGCCGCGCTGGTGCTGTCACCGGGCATTCCCTACCGCTTCCCGCAACCGCACCGGCTGGTCCGTCTCGCCCAGATGACGAATGTGCCGATTGTCGGTGACATGGAGCTGTTCGCTCGCGCCGTTCAGAAATTGCCTGAGCGGGCGCGTCCGAAAGTGATCGGCATTACGGGCACGAATGGCAAATCGACGACGACGGCGCTGATCGGGCACATCCTGAAAGAATGCGGCATGGATGCGCGGATTGGCGGCAATATCGGCACCGGCGTGCTCGACATGGCGCCGCTTCATGCCAATGCCTATTACGTGCTGGAACTGTCCTCCTATCAGCTCGACCTGGTCAAAAGCCTGCATTGCGACGTCGGCGTGTTCCTGAACATCTCGGCGGACCATCTCGACCGTCATGGAGGGATGAAAGGCTATGTCGACGCCAAGCGCCGCATTTTCCTGAACCAGCAGCCTGGCGACACGGCAGTGATTGCGGTTGACGACACGATCACGCAGACGCTCGCCATGGACCTGGCTGCGCGCGGCGGTGTACGGGTCTCGCAAGTCTCGTCAGAATTCGCGCTTGGCCGGGGTGTCAGCGCCGTGAATGGCAATCTCTTCGACAGCCTCGGCGGCAATGCCGTGAAGGTTGGAGAACTGTCCGATGCGCCCGCACTCCCGGGCCGGCACAATTACCAGAATGCAGCCGCCGCTTATGCCGCCTGCCGGGCGCTCGGCATCGATGCGGCCCGCATCTATGCTGCCATCCGGACGTTCCCCGGCCTTGCCCACCGGATGGAGCAGGTGGGCGAGATTGACGGCATCCGCTTCGTCAACGATTCCAAGGCCACCAATGCACAGGCCGCCGAGCAGGCGCTGAGGGCCTATCCGAAAGTCTACTGGATCGCCGGCGGCGTTCCCAAAGCCGAAGGCATCGGCCCGCTCAGCCCGCTCTTCGACCACGTGGCCAAGGCCTATCTGATCGGTGACGCAGCGGATGCGTTTTCGCGCACGCTCGAGGGCGTTGCCGAGTTTGAGAAATGCGGCACGCTCGACAAGGCTGTCGCCAGCGCTTACCGCGACGCGAAAGCGGCAGGCGATGACAATGCCATAATTCTTCTGTCGCCGGCTTGTGCCAGCTTCGATCAATTCAAGGATTTCGAGGCGCGCGGCGATGCCTTCCGGCATATCGTTGAGGACCTTGGCGGCAATTCGCTGGTGAAAGTGATGAAGGAATCGGCATGAGCGTCCAGTTGGGCGAAGCGCTGATCCTGCCGCGGTCCGACCGCTCGCACATCACAGAGTGGCGCAGGAGTGTCGACTGGCAGATCCTGATTGCCGCGCTGATCCTGCTTGGGCTCGGCCTGATGCTGTCGCTGGCCGCGGGCCCACCGGCCGCCGAGCGCATGGACAAGGTGGATAGCTTCCATTTCGTCAAGCGCCACACTGTGTTCGCCGCGGCGGCCGTCATCACGCTATTTGGCGCCAGCCTTCTGAACCGCGACTGGGTGAGACGCGCAGCGGCGCTCATCTTCTGTGGGTCCTTCGTGATGCTGGCGGCCATCCTGATCATCGGCCACGAAGCCAAGGGGGCCCAGCGCTGGATCGAATTTGGCGGGTTCACGCTGCAACCCTCTGAGTTTGCCAAACCTGCCCTCATCATCATGGCCGGATGGCTGCTGGCACAGCGCCAGCTATTTCCGGGTGGGCCCTGGGCGGTTGTCGCGCTGGTTTTCTATGTGGTCACCCTAGGGCTCCTGCTGCTTCAGCCGGATGTCGGCCAGTCCGCCCTCTTGACGGCAGCCTTCATCGTGACCTTTTTCGTGTCCGGCCTGCCGTGGCGGTGGGCGGCGATGTTCTTTGGCGGCGGCCTGGGACTGAGCACGGCGCTTTATGCGCTGCTGCCGCATGTGCGCTTCCGGGTGAACAGCTTCATCAATCCGTCCTCCTATGACACTTACCAGATCGACAAAGCCTCTCAGGCGATTGGGCGGGGCGGCGTGTTCGGTGCGGGGCCTGG
>NZ_JBARZC010000475.1:0-10543 GCF_049649345.1 Henriciella sp.
CAGCTAGCAGGGTGAGAAACTCATTCCTCCAGGCAGCGCATTCAGAATGGCGCTCGTGACGCGCGCCCTATTCGCAGCGATGTCGATCATCAAGGCGGACAGCCCCGCCAGGAGGAAGCTGTAACCCCACCCCCAATAGTCGCTGTAGATGACCGTCATTACCCAATCCTGGCCGAAGGCATACCAGACCACCGCCAGAATGGTCGTCACTGTAAGTGTGATCGAGATCGGCAGAAGGTGGCGGGCGGCAGGCCCTCGAAAGATCGAAAGAAAAAGGGCTAAAGCGAATGCCACTGCCGTGCTTCCCGAACATATTTTAAGATCGGCGCGAAGTTCCGACATGACGGTACTCGCCGACCACGATGTCTTCCAGCCGGTCGAGCGCGAAGCCGTACCGTTCTATCGAGGTTTCATAAAAGCGCCTCACGGCCCTGCGTGCCTCGTCACGCCGCTCGCAGTCCAGCTCGCAGGCCGCAGCCAGAATATCTGCGATAAAAACGTCGATGCCTGCATCAAGGCTTCCGCGCCAAGTATCGATCCGATCCTGAAGGCGTTTGGAAAACCGTCCTGCGACGGAACTGATATCTTCAGCTGTATCCGACGATGCGACTGAGGATAGTCCATCGTCCAGTTCCGTCCTGATCTTTTCAACGGCGAAATCGCGCGTGCGCCGGTCAAAATCGTCAGGCGCCAAAGTGACGTAGAGAAACAGCCCGGCGAAAACCATCAGTCCAATCGCCGAAAGGATCAGATTGACTTTCCTCGCGATTTCCAAAGCGTCACGCCTCGCCCATCAGTTCGCGAACATGGTCTTCCAGGCTGAGCTGGCGCAGGCGTTTCAGGCGCTCGACGAGCAGGATGCGTTTGAGGCGCTGATAGGCGACTTCGAGGTCGTCATTCACGATCGCATAGTCATAGCGCCGCCAGTGGCGCATTTCGGCCTTGGCGTCGCGCATACGCCGCTCGATGATTTCATCGGTTGAACCAGGACGCGCCGAAAGGCGCGCCTTCAAGGCTTCGATACTCGGCGGCAGCACGAAGACCGAGACGACATCGCGCGGCATCTGGTCGTGCAGGGCATCAGCGCCCTGCCAGTCGACGTCGAACAGAACGTCATGGCCGGTTTCCAGCAGCCGCTCTGTGTCGGCGCGCGGCGTGCCGTAAAGATTGTCGAAAACCAGCGCCCATTCGAGGAATTCGCGCCGCGCGATCATCTCGCGGAAATCCCGGCGCGTCTTGAAATGATAGTCGACACTATCGGTCTCGCCCGGACGAGGTTCGCGCGTCGTGGCGGAGACCGACAGTTTGATATCTGAAAACTCCTCCATCAGCTTGCGCGCCAGCGTCGTCTTGCCGGCGCCCGACGGCGAGGAAATGACCAGCATCAGGCCGCGCCGGTCGCCATGGTCTTTCGGATGTCCGCTATTCGACATTGGCCGCCTGCTCCTTGAACTGGTCCACCAGTCCTTTGAGGGTGAGTCCCGCATTCGTCAAATCGAGGCTGATGGATTTGGAGCAGAGCGTATTGGCTTCGCGGTTAAATTCCTGCGCGAGGAAATCGAGCTTGCGGCCGATTGCGCCGCCGTCCCTCAGAAGGCCGCGTCCCGTCTCGATATGAGCCGTGAGCCGGTCCAGCTCTTCGCGGACATCTGCCTTCGCTGCAGACAGGGCCACTTCGGCCGCCATCCGGTCCGGATCGACGGATTTCTCGGCTTCAAGCTCAGCCAGCTGGCGTTCCAGGCGCTCTTTCAGAAGCTTCGGCTGGTCGCCCGCAAGGCTCGCCGCCTGCGCGGTCGTCTGTTCCATCTCATCGAGATAGCCAGAGAGGAGCGCTTCCATCGCCGCGCCCTCGCTGCGGCGGGCCTCGGCCAGCTCTTTCAGAACGTCATGCCCGGCCTTTGCCATCGCCTCAAC
Source organism: Henriciella sp. (assembly GCF_049649345.1). Taxonomy (GTDB): domain Bacteria; phylum Pseudomonadota; class Alphaproteobacteria; order Caulobacterales; family Hyphomonadaceae; genus Henriciella. The sequence goes on from NZ_JBARZC010000475.1 coordinate 1,915, forward strand.
GGCCGCTTCATCTGCGACATCGCGCGTTGACTGGCTGCCGGCCTCGACGACGCCCTTGATCGTCATCAGCGTGGCGAGCGCTCCATCATCGCTGGCTGGGCTGCTCGACGCAGTTTCATAGGCACGGACCAGGGCGTTCAGCGCCTCAGCATTCACACTGAGACTTTCGCTGCCGCCGGTGAGGTCGGTGCGCAGCCCAATCTGCATATTGCCGCGGGCAAAGAGCTTCGAGGCCGCCTGCTTGATCGTCCGGTCGAGCGCCTCAAACCCGCTCGGCAGATTGACGCGCACATCGAGCGAGCGGCCATTCACGCTTTTCGCTTCCCAGGCCCAGCTGCCCCAGTCGGCTTCGCCGGACACCCGCGCAAAGCCTGTCATTGAGGACACCTGCCCCGTCAATTCGAGCGCTCCCGGGCGATCTCCTGGCGCTCATATTCGCGGTAGGCCGCGACATTCCGATTGTGCTCGGCCAGCGTCTCAGCAAACAAATGCCCGCCCTTCCCATCTGCCACGAAGAAGACGTACTCGGTTTCTGGCGGGTTTAGAACTGCGGCAATGGCGTCGCGCCCGGGATTGCAGATTGGCGTCTTTGGCAGACCGTCCATCTGATAGGTGTTCCAATCTGTCTCGCGGTTGAGTTCGGACCGATAAAGCGTCCGGCGAACCTGTTTGCCGTTGAGCGTACGGTACAGAGGCTCTCCGCGCGAGACGCCATAAATTACCGTCGGATCGCTTTCGAGCCGCATGCCGCGCTTCAGCCTTGTCGTGAACAGGCCCGCAACCAGCGGGCGCTCTTCGGCATTGCCGGTCTCCTTCTCCACGACAGAGGCCAGGATAATCGCCTCTTCAGGCGTCGACACGGGAATGCCGTCCTGGCGCTCGGGCCAGAGCTCTTCAATGAGATCGTCCTGTGCCGTCTCCATCCGCTCGATGATAGAGGTCCGGCTGGTGTCGGACGCGAAGATATAGGTGTCTGGCAGGAGCGACCCTTCAGGGATCTCGCGATCCGGCAGGTCGCCAACCAGTTCGGAATGATCTTCGACGATGCGCAGGATCTGCGCGGTCGTGCGGCCTTCGGGAATGGTGATCCTGTACTGGATGACATCGCCGGCGACGAGGAGGTCCAGGATGGACGCTATATCCGCGCGGGCCGGGACGGCGTATTCGCCAACCTTGATTGCGGCCTGCTGGCCGCTCAGCCTCGCATGCAGCTTCATCGCGCGCGCATCGGAGATCAGCCCCCGCTCCTCAAGCCGCTGGGCCACAGCCGCGACATGGTCGCCGGATTCGACTTCAAATATTTTCTGCTCTGCGAAGGCGCCGGGCTTGGCGACCTCATTCTGCAGCCAGAGCCAGCCGCCGCCGAGCGCGGCCACGCCGAGCACGGCGCAGATGAAAACCAGAGTGAAGAGTGCTTTTATGAGCCGCATGGACGAATCTCAGACCGTTGATTCCGCCCCACCTTGCCCCAGCAATCGCAGAATAGAAACTAGTCGACCTGCTTAAGGATGAGACAGGCATTGGTGCCGCCAAAACCGAAGCTGTTCGACATGGCTGCGCGGACCTGACCCTTCTTCGCTGTGTGCGGGATGAGATCGATCGGTGTATCGACGCTCGGATTGTCGAGATTGAGCGTTGGAGGCATGATCTGGTCGCGAATCGCAAGCGCGCAGAACGCGCCTTCGATGGCTCCGGCCGCGCCAAGCAAGTGGCCGACAGCCGACTTGGTCGAGGACAGCGACAAATTCCTGGCGTGATCGCCGAACAGACGCTCAACCGCGCCGATCTCGCCCTCATCGCCCTTGGGCGTCGAGGTGCCGTGCGTGTTGACGTAATCGATATCGGAGACATCCAGGCCTGAATGGTCGAGCGCCATCTTCATGGCACGGTAACCGCCCTCAGAACCCTCAGCCGGCGCCGTGATGTGGTAGGCATCGCCGGTCAGGCCATAGCCGACAACTTCGGCATAGATCTTCGCGCCGCGCGCCTTGGCGTGCTCATATTCCTCGAGCATCACCGTGGCCGCACCCTCGCCCATGACGAAACCGTCGCGGTCCTTGTCATAGGGCCGGGAGGCCTTTTCAGGTGTGTCGTTGAAATTGGTCGACATCGCCTTGGCCGCACAGAAACCGGCAATGCCGATCTCGCAGATCACAGCCTCGGCCCCGCCTGCGAGCATGACGTCTGCATCGCCGTATTTGATAAGACGCGCAGAATCACCAATCGCATGAGCGCCAGTCGCGCAGGCCGTGACCACCGCGTGGTTCGGGCCCTTGAAGCCATGACGGATCGAGACCTGGCCTGAGGCGAGGTTGATCAGCGCTGACGGAATGAAGAAGGGGCTGACCCGGCGCGCACCCTGGGTATGCAGCGTGATGGCCGTGTCATAAATGGACTGAAGCCCGCCGATACCAGAACCGATGAGAACGCCAGTGCGCTCCTTGTCATGGTCTGTTTCGGGCTTCCAGCCGGAGTCTTCAACACACTCATCGGCTGCGGCCAGAGCGTAGAGGATGAACTCGTCAATCCGCCGGCGCTCCTTGGGGCTTGCTGCCTTGTCAGGGTCAAAGGCGTGCGGATCATCCGCACTGCCGCCGCCGCGGTCCTCATTCCACGGAACCTGGCAGGCGATCTTGCAAGGCACATCCTTTGTATCGAACAGGTCGATCGGACCTGCTCCGGATTTGCCGGCAATCAGCCGTTCCCATGTAGCCTCGGTTCCACTCGCAAGCGGAGACACGAGACCGATTCCTGTAATGACGACGCGGCGCATCAGCTAGCCCTCTTAAGAGACGTGAGCCTTGATGTGGGTGACAGCATCACCAACGGTGCGAATGTTCTCCTGAACATCGTCAGGGATTTCGATGTTGAATTCTTCTTCGAAGGCCATGACCAGCTCGACCAGGTCGAGGGAGTCTGCGCCCAGGTCATCGATGAAGCTCGCCGACTCGGTGACCTTGTCACCATCAACGTCGAGATTCTCAACAACGATCTTTTTAACACGCTCGAAAACGTCAGACATGAAAAACCTCTCTCATAATGTCTGAAGGGAAGACCGAACCGGTCTTGGGATGCCCGTAGCACGAAGATAATAACGTCGCCAAGGGCTGCAACTGTTTGGCGGCACACCGTCAGATCATCGCCATGCCGCCATTTACGTGAAGCGTCTGGCCTGTGACATAGGCTGCTTCATCAGAAGACAGGTATACCACAGCCGCCGCAATATCGCTGCCCTGGCCGAGTTTTCCCGCCGGAATCTGGCCGAGCAGCGCCTCTTTCTGCGCGTCCGGAAGCCCATCCGTCATCGGTGACTGGATGAAGCCCGGTGCAACGCAATTGACTGTAATCCCGCGGCTGCCGACTTCCTGCGCCACCGATTTGGTAAAGCCGATCATGCCGGCCTTGGAGGCGCAATAATTCGCCTGGCCCGGATTTCCCATCACGCCGACGACTGATGTGATCCCGACGATTCGCCCGTGGCGGCGCTTCATCATGCCCCGCATGGCGGACTTTGTGAGCCGATAATAGGAGCCAAGATTGATATTGAGAACGTCGTTCCAGTCCTCATCCTTCATCCGCATGAGCAATCCGTCGCGCGTAATGCCGGCATTGGCGACGAGAATATCCAGCGGACCGATCGCCTCTTCGGCGCGGCCTACTAGTCCGTCTACAGAGTCTGCGTCAGACAGGTTCGCCGTGACAATCGCCGCTTCGCCGGGCAGCGTCGCCTTGACCTCTTCGAGAACGTTTTCGCGTGTGCCGGACAGGACGACTTTCGCCCCCGCCTCGGACAGGGATTTTGCAATTGCGCTTCCAATGCCGCCGGACGCGCCCGTTACCAGCGCTGTGCGGCCACTCAGATCAAACATGTTAAGTCCTTCTCTCCCAAGCGTTTTCGCCTGTTCTGGCCCTAGCCGAGCCGTTCTGCAACTGATTCGACCTCTTCGGCCGTGCCAAGCGTTATGCCTTCAACGTCCTTCACCGTCCGCCGGTTCATCACCGAAAGGACTTTTCCAGCGCCCGCCTCAACGAACAGATCGACGCCCTGCGCCGCCATGAACAGGACGCTCTCGCGCCAGCGGACCTGGCCGGTAACCTGTTCGACCAGCTGCTGGCGGATCGCTGAGGGGTCACTTGTCGGTTCAGCCGTGACATTGGCGACCAGCGGCACAGTAGGCGCCTTGATCTCGATTTCAGCGAGCGCCCGGCTCATCTCATTGGCGGCTGGCAACATCATCGAGCAATGAAACGGCGCGCTGACAGGCAGCAGCATCGCTTTCTTCACCCGCACTTCGGAAACCTTCGACGCGGCCAGTTCGACCGCGGCCTTGTCGCCCGAAATGACGATCTGGCCGGGGGCATTGTCGTTCGCGATCTCGCACACGCCATCTGCCGCGCCGATGGCGCACACTTGAGCGGCCTGGTCCGGATCAGCGCCGAGAAGCGCCGCCATGGCGCCGTGGCCAGGCGGGACGGCAGCCTGCATGGCATTGCCGCGGATCCGCAGTACCCGCGCAGCATCGGCCACGCTGATCGCGCCGCTGGCCGCAAGCGCGGAATACTCACCGAGCGAGTGGCCCGCCACGAAAGCCGCCTTGTCGATTGGCAGGCCTTTTGCCTCAAGCGCGCGGATAGCGGCAACGCTGACGGTCATAAGCGCCGGCTGGGTGTTCGAGGTCAGTTTGAGTTCTTCTTCATCGCCGGACCAGATCAGACCCGACAGGTTCTGTCCAAGCGCTGTATCGACCTCTTCGAAAACGGCTTTCGCTTCCGGAAAAGCATCGGCCAGCTCTTTGCCCATGCCGATGAACTGGCTGCCCTGTCCGGGAAAAATGAACGCAAACTTCGTCATGACGCCCTGCCCTTATGGTTATCGGAATCAGTTTTTTTGTTGAGGCAGTGCCTAGAAGCCAACTTGCCCATGCGCAAGTATCGGGTGGCGGTCTGCGAGAAGCGGCGGCACAAGACGGCGACACGTCTTGAGGAGAAAAAAGATGATCACACAGACCGCAAAGGCTAAGCAATTCGCCGCGCTTCATGAGGAAGGCTGCTTTGCCCTCCCCAATCCGTGGGATATAGGCTCTGCGCGTATTCTGGCCGGTCTTGGCTTCGACGCGCTCGCCACGACCAGCGCCGGCTTTGCGCGCTCGACCGGCGTCGACGATTACCAGGTCACCCGCGACATGGTGATTGCACATGCCCGAGAGCTCTGTAGCGCCACAGACTTGCCCATCTCCTCAGACCTCGAGAATGGCTTCGGCCACGCGCCTGACGATTGTGCTGAAACCATAAGGCAGGCGGCAGCCGCCGGGCTTGTCGGCGGCTCCATCGAGGATTTTTCGGGCGAGCCTGGCAAACAGTACGAGATCGCCCACGCCGCAGACCGCATCCGCGCCGCCGTCGAGGCCGCAAAGGCGCTCGATTTTCCTTTCACGGTGACTGCCCGGGCAGAAAACTTCTTTACTGGCACCCCGGATCTTTCCGATGCCATCAAACGCCTTCATGCCTATCAGGAGGCCGGCGCGCATTGCCTCTACGCGCCAGGCCTCAAAACGCTTGAAGATATCAGGACTGTGGTCGGGTCAGTCGATCGCCCGGTCAACGTCCTGCTCGGCCCGTCCAGCGGTCCCGTTGCGCTCTCCACGCTCGCTGATATCGGCGTCCGCCGCGTCAGTGTCGGTGCTGTATTCTCCAGCCTTGCCTATGGCGCGCTGATCGCGGCGGCGGAGGAATTCCTGCAGGATGGCAGCTTCGGGTTTATGCAGCGCCTGCCGGGCCGGAAACTGATGGACCTGATTACGGCCGGAACCCCTGCCGACGACTGAGCCCTACCGCTTGCTTTTGTCCACAGTTTGAGGTTTAAGCGCGCTCTTCAACGGGCTGCGGTCCTGCGGTGCGGAATGAGCTGCACATGTCAGGGGCCATCGCCGGAACGGTTTCCCGCCATTCCAGCGCCGCTGCCCAGAACTCATGGGAATGAAAACATGGCATTTTATGAACACGTGCTGATTTCTCGGCCGGACATCTCGCCTGCACAGGTCGAGAGCCAGATCGAGGAATTGGCAGACTGGCTGAAGAACCAGGGCGCCAAGGTCGGCAAGACCGAATATTGGGGCCTGCGTAACCTCTCCTATCCGATCAACAAGCAGCGCAAGGGTCACTACTCCCTGCTCAACATCGACGGCCCTGCCGAAGCGATTCACGAGCTTGAGCGCCGCCAGCGGATTTCCGATGACGTCATCCGCTACATGACGATCAAGGTCGAGCAGCTCGACGATGAGCCGTCGGCGATGATGGGCCGCAAGGGCCGCAAGGACTAAGGGGAAAACCACATGTCTTCAGAGAACAACGCCGGTGATATCAACATCACCAACATCCCGGCCCGCCGGACGTTCAACCGCCGCCGCAAGGTCGACCCGTTTTCGGGCGAAGGCGCACAGGAGATTGACTACAAGGACGTCAAACTCCTGCAGCGCTACATCTCCGAAAAAGGCAAGATCGTGCCGAGCCGGATCACGGCTGTGAACGTCAAGAACCAGCGCAAGCTCGCGCGCGCCATCAAACGCGCCCGCATGCTCGCGCTTCTGCCATTCACCGTGAAATAAGGGAGAACACCACTATGGATATCATCCTTCTTGAACGGGTCGAGAACCTCGGCGAGCTTGGCGAAGAAGTCAGCGTGAAGAACGGCTTTGCCCGGAACTTCCTGCTGCCTCGCGGCAAGGCGCTTATCGCCAATGACAAGAACCGTGCCCGCTTTGCCGCGGAACGCGACGTCATTGAGAAGCGCAATGCCGAAGCGCGCTCGGAAGCCGAAACCCAGGGCGAGAGCCTTGACGGCATCGAGCTTGTGCTGATCCGCCAGTCGTCCGACACAGGCAACCTCTACGGTTCTGTCTCGACCCGCGACATCGTCGATGCGCTGGCCGAGAAAGACTTCAAGGTCCGCCGCGGCCAGGTCAAACTCGACCAGCCGATCAAGACGATCGGGATCTACGAAATGGGCGTCCGCCTGCACGCAGAAGTTCTGGTGGACATCTCCGTCAACGTCGCCCGCTCGCAGGAAGAAGCAGACCGCCAAGCCGCCGGCGAGGACGTCATCGAGACGATCCAGGCCGAACAGCAGGGCGCTGCCGCCGACCAGGCTGCCGAAATGGCCGAAGCCAACGCAGAAATGCTGGAAGAAACTCAGGGCACCGAAGAAGAGTAGGTCTTTTCTGCTTCCTGAAATTACAAAAGGCCGCGTACGAAAGTGCGCGGCCTTTTTTGTGGCGATTTCCGGTCGCATCATTCGCGTGACGGGAAATCCACAGGCCCGCAATCACCTGTGGACCAACCGCGAAACACCCCCGGACAACTGAAAACGGAACCTGCCATCTCAGAAGGGACTTGGTTAATGTCGCGAATAGTTCCAGAATGGATCAAACCATGAACGACATGTCGAACCCGCCCGCCTCTGTCGAGGTCCCGCACAATCTCTCCGCAGAGGCTGCCGTCATCGGCGCAATCCTCTATGACAACAACGCATTCCAGCGTGTAGCGGACATTCTGCGCCCGACGGATTTCTATTCGATTCCGCATCAGGACATTTTCGAAGTCTGTTCGAACATGATCCAGTCCGGCCGCGTCGCTGACGGGATCACGCTGCGCGAGCATTTCGAAAAGGCCGACAAGCTGCAGGAAATCGGCGGCGCGTCCTATCTCGGCGAACTTCTCGATTCGGCCGCCTTCGGGCCTGAAATCAGCGATTATGCCCACATGATCCGGGATTTCGCGTTGCGGCGCGAACTCATCGACATTGGCGCCGGCGTCCAGCACCGCGCCTACCAGCCCGGCCCTGACGAGAATGGCGACCGGCAGATGGAGCTGGCCGAGCGCGCCCTGTTCGACCTGGCCGACCGCGGTTCATCCGGGCGCGGCTTTCACACGTTTGCATCGGCGCTCAAAGAGTCCCTGCAGATGGCTGAGGCCGCCTATCAGCGCGACGGCAAGATTGCCGGCATCGCTGCGCATCTGGACGATCTCGACCAGAAGCTTGGTGGCTTTCACAAGTCCGACCTCGTCATCCTCGCCGGCCGCCCGTCCATGGGCAAAACGACGCTCGCCACCAATATTGCCTTCAACGCGGCCAATGCCTGCCGGCGTGAAGTCCAGGACGACGGCTCGAAGAAGACGGTCGAAGGCGCCGTTGTTGCCTTCTTCTCGCTCGAAATGTCGTCCGAACAGCTCGCCACGCGGATCATCGCAGAGCGCACCGGCATCAATGCGCACCGCATCCGCCAGGGCGATCTCGACAAGCATGATTTCGAGAAAATCCGCGAAGCGACCGAAGAGCTGCAGAATCTGCCGCTCTATATCGATGACCAGGGCGGGATCTCGATCAGCCAGGTCGCGGCCCGCGCGCGGCGCCTCAAACGGACCGTCGGCCTCGATATGATCGTGATCGACTATCTGCAACTGCTCACCGGCTCTGGCGGTAAGAGCAATGAAAACCGCGTGCAGGAAATCACCCAGATTACTATGGGCCTGAAAGCCCTAGCCAAGGATCTCAATGTGCCAGTGATTGCGCTTTCACAGCTGTCTCGTCAGGTCGAACAGCGCGACGACAAGCGCCCGCAGCTCTCCGACC
>NZ_JBARZC010000476.1:0-3593 GCF_049649345.1 Henriciella sp.
TCTCTGAATCGAGATTGCAGCTGGAAGCCAAGACAGGCTTTGACCCTGAACGCGTTTCAGGCGACGCCGAGATGACGTTCGAGATGTTCAGGCCGGCCCTCGATGACGTGCCTCTGGAAGAGATGGAGATCACGGTTTCGGGCACGATCTCGGATGGCGGGCTGAAGGATGCGCTTCCGGGGCTCGACCTGGTCCACGCCGAAGTGGATGTGCAGCTGACCGACAATAACCTCATCCTGACAGGATTTGGCGATGTTGGACCGGCTCCGGTCCAGTTCACCTGGCGCGATGACCTGAATGATGAAGGGGCCCCCGCCAATCTGTCGGCGAGCGCCTTTATCTCGCCGGACTTTCTGAACCGGTTCGGCTTTGTTGGTCGTGCTTATGTCAGCGGCGACATTCCAGTGGAGCTGCAGGCGCTCGTCGCCGCCGATGGCGTTGAGACAGTCGAGATCGGTTTCGAGCTGCAGCAGAGCCGGATCGATGTTTCCGAGGTGGGCTGGATCAAACCGTCCGGACAGCCTGCTCGTGCAACGCTGTCCTTCGATGCGAAAAACGAAATGTCGGCTTCGACCTTTGTCTTCAACAGCGAGAATGCCCGTTTCGACGGCGATGTGGAACTTGCAGAAGCTGGACAGCTGCAGAGCCTGATCGTGCGCGAAGCCTATCTTGAGGACTTTCTCGATGTGTCCGGCGAAATCACTCGTAACGCAGAGGATGGGTTTGAAAGCCGGCTGAGCGGGGCCTTCCTGGATGCCAGCGCATTCTTCGGCGATTTTGGTGCGGTTGGCGGCGGCGGTGGATTTGCCTTCCCGCTCGAACTTGACGCCGAGCTCGAAACACTGCGATTGCGTGAGGGCCTCGACCTTCGCCAGGCGCGCCTCGATTTCACAGGCTCCCGGACCGGTGTGCGAGAAGTCGCAGCAAGAGGCGCCATCGGGGACGGCGCCGACACGATGGAGGCGGTCTATATCGGCCCAAGCGTCGAAGAGGCGGCGACCCTTCAGTTGAACAGCGACGATGCGGGCTTCTTCATGAGGGGCATGCTCGGTCAGGATTTCCTGTCTGGCGGCCGGCTCAGCCTGTCGGGCCGGCTGGCGCGGGGAAATGAACCTGCCAAGCTCAATCTGTCGCTCAGCGACGTGCGTATGCGCGAAGCGCCATTTCTGACGCAGGTCTTGTCTCTGGCCTCCTTGCGCGGGCTGGCAGACACGTTGAGCGGCGAAGGCGTCCTGTTCACCAATATCGAAGTGCCAGTGACGATTGCGGGAGACCGGTTCATCGTCGAGGGCGCGCGAGCCAACGGACCGGCTTTGGGGCTGACGCTCAATGGCTGGTTCGAGCAGGCGAGCAATGAGATCCGCATTAGCGGCGTGCTCGTGCCGAGTTTCGGGGTCAATTCCATGCTGGGCGGTGTGCCGATTATCGGCGACCTTTTCGTCGGCCGCGAGGGCGAAGGGATTTTCTCGCTGACCTATTCAGTGCGCGGGACGCTGGACAAGGCGCAGGTGACGATCAATCCGCTGTCTGCCGTCACGCCCGGCATTCTGAGACGGATTTTCGAGAACCCGGCAGACACGTCGATTCCGGAGAGCCTGCCGACCGACCCGAATCTCACCCCGCCGGCGCCGCCCATGGGGGACGAAGAATTCATCCCGTCGGCGCCGGGGTCCAATCCCTGAAGCGCCAGCATCAGGAACGTTCCCCGCGCTTGACTTCGCCCCAGAGCCCATCCTGCTCCTCAAGGGTGAGATCTGTGAAATTTGATCCTTTTGCCTCAGCCAGCTGTTCCATCGCCCGGAAGCGGCGTTCAAACTTGGCGTTGGCCCTTTTAAGCGCGATTTCGGGATCGAGCTTGAACCGCCGCGCGAGGTTTGCCGCAACGAACAGAAGATCGCCGATCTCGTCTTCAATGTCGTCTATATCTCCGCCGGAGATCGCCTCTTTTACCTCTTCGGTTTCCTCGGCGAGCTTGTCGAGAATCTGAACAGGCTCAACCCAGTCAAAACCCGTGCGCGCGGCCCGTTTCTGAAGCTTTTCAGCGCGCAGGAGCGCAGGAAGGGCCTTGGCGACGCCGTCGAGCGCTGAGGCGTGACCGCCTTTGCTGGCGCGTTCCTTTGCCTTGATGTCCTCCCAGGCTGCCGTCTGGCCGTTAGACGAACGTCCATCTGCCTGCTGGAAAACGTGTGGGTGTCTGCGGATCATCTTTTCATTGATCGAGCGGGCAACGTCCTCGACCGTGAACAGGCCTTTTTCGGAGGCTATCTGACTGTGAAAGATGACCTGGAGAAGTAGATCGCCAAGCTCGTCGCGAAGGTCTTCATAGTCGCCGCGATCGATCGCATCAGCGACCTCATAGGCTTCCTCGATCGTATAGGGCGCGATTGTGCTGAAGTCCTGTTCGAGGTCCCATGGGCATCCGCCGTCCGGGTCGCGCAGGCGCCGCATGATCTCTCTCAGGCGTTCGAATTCGGAGGAAGAGGGGGGAGGGGTCATGTCGGGCCTTGGCTGGTCGTGCATCTGCGAGGACGTCTACAGCTTAACGGCCGGTTTACAAATCTCCACGGCGCGAGCTCCGGGAAGTTGTGGTCAACTCACGGGCCATAAGGCGGGTTTGTGGGCGACTTTGAATGACCGGGCCGCTCCGCAAGAGGAGCGATCCAGGATCAAGACAAAGATTGCATAATCAATATTATGGGAAATTAGGGTTGCGGATATGGCGAGAAATCAAGCGCCAGACCGTCATAGGCCGGCCTGATATGCGCCGGTAGTTCCCGCATGAGTGCGTCATAATCCATGTCGACGTGAAGATTGGTCAGGTAGGCCTCGTTGGGCGCAAGCCGGTCAATCCAGCCCAGCGTCCTCTCCAGATGGGCGTGGCTTGGATGCGGCGTGTGGCGGAGTGCGTCGAGGATAAGAACGTCCAGCCCTTCGAGGAGGTCGAAGCTCTCCGGCGCAAAGTCATGCAGGTCATTACAGTAAGCAAGCGAACCCATCCTGAAGCCGAGGCTGTGGATTCGTCCATGCAGCTGGTCGACCGGTAGAAATTCCACATCTGGTCCGCAGCCTTTGATCGTGAACGATTTGCCGGCCTCTATGGCAGCTTGCCTGTCGAGTATGGGCGGATAGCCCCCCTTCCCCTCGAAACAATATGCGAACCGCTGTGTCAGCGTTTCGGCCGTCTCGGCATTGAGAAAGGCCGGGATCTGCTTGCGCATGCGAAGCGCGAGCGCGCGGACGTCATCGATGCCATGGCTTTGATCGGCGTGATCATGAGTGTATACCAGCGCGTCGAGGTGCGAGACTTCCGCGTCGAGGAGCTGCTCCCTGAGATCGGGCGAGGAATCGATCAGGATTCGCGTGCATTCCTCCGGCGCGGCCAGATCGCCGACATCGACCAGTGCCGAGCAGCGCCTTCGCCGGTTTTTAGGGTTCGCCGGGTCGCAGATGCCCCAGTCGTTTCCCACTCGCGGCACCCCGCCAGAAGAGCCGGTGCCGAGAAAGGTGAACCGTCCAGGGGCCGACATCTAGGCCGAAACTTTATGAAATAGAGCCAACGCATTATCGGCGCAAGTTGATGTAATGTCTTCGGG
>NZ_JBARZC010000477.1:0-4510 GCF_049649345.1 Henriciella sp.
TGTCTAGGCTGCGCGACAGCTCGACGAGGCGCGCTTCTTGTCCGGGGGCGCAGGCGACCGAATAGTCCCGGCCTCTTATCGTGATGTCTGCCTTGGCCATCAGCTTGTGCCTTCGCGGTTGAGCGCGGCGCGAACCTCGCTTATCGCCGCGCCGAGCGCTTCGGAGGCTTCATCGGCCAGCGCCTGCAACTGGCGTTCACGGGCCAGCGAGGCATCGAGTTCGTCTGCCAGCCTGGCCCGGTCTGCCAGCATGGCGGCCAGTTCGCGTTTGACCACGCCCGGATCACCGGCCCGCTCGAAAAGGGAATCAAGCGCCCCTTCAAGACGCGAGAGCGCCTTGTCGAGCCTCTGGGCAGATGAATTCACTTTATCCATATCTTTTCCGATAGCAGGATGCAGGCCAGTTCGCCAAGCAGGTTGACATCTGAGGGTGCAGACGTCCAAAGCGAAGCAAACAACAGGGGTATCACATGGCCGTTGAACACAAGGACATGGCAAATGCCATCCGCGCACTGTCGATGGACGCCGTCGAACAGGCCAAATCAGGACATGTCGGCCTGCCGCTGGGCATGGCTGATATCGCTACCATTCTGTGGACGCATTATCTGAAACATGACCCGGCGGACCCCTACTGGCCGGACCGTGACCGGTTTGTCCTGTCAGCCGGCCACGGCTCGATGCTGGTCTACTCGCTGCTGCATCTGACCGGCTATGACAGTGTCAGCCGCGAGGATATCCGCAATTTCCGCCAGCTTGGCGGCAAGACGCCCGGCCACCCTGAGAATTTCATCACCCCCGGCGTCGAGACGACGACAGGCCCGCTCGGCCAGGGCCTTGCGACCGCTGTCGGCATGGCGATCGCCGAGCGCCACCTCAATGCGCGCTTCGGCGATGATCTTGTCGACCACAAGACCTGGGTGATTGCCGGCGATGGCTGCCTGATGGAAGGCATCAGCCAGGAAGCGATCACGCTTGCCGGCCACATGAAGCTCAACAAGCTGATCGTGCTGTTTGACGACAATTCGGTCACCATTGATGGCTCGACCGATCTTTCCGATGACACCGACCAGTGCAAACGTTTCGAAGCGGCTGGCTGGGTGACAAAGCGGATCGACGGGCACAATACCGAAGAGATCTATGCCGCGCTCGACTGGGCACAAAACCAGGACAAGCCGGCGATGATCGCCTGCAAGACCATCATCGGCTATGGCGCGCCGACCATTGCCGGCACCGGCAAGGCGCATGGCGGGCCGTATGGCGAAGAGGAAATCGCCGGCATCCGCAAGAATATCGGCTGGAGCCATGAGCCCTTCGTGATCCCGGAAGATATCGAGCATGCCTGGAAGCGCGAAGGCGCACACGCCGCGCATCTGCATGACGAGTGGAAGACCCGACGCGACGGATCGGGTCACAAGGCCGACTTCGAAAAAGCGATTTCGGGCGAGCTTGGCGATATCGCCGCCGTCGTGCGCGCGCACAAGAAATCGGTGGTCGACGGCGGCAAGGATGATGCGACGCGCAAATGGTCCGGCGCGGTTCTCGAAGAGCTGACAAAAGCCGTTCCGGAAATGGTCGGCGGTTCGGCAGACCTTTCAGGCTCGAACAACACGAAGACCAAGGCGATGGAGCCGATGACGCCGGACAATTGGGCCGGGCGCTATATCCATTATGGTGTGCGCGAGCATGGCATGGCCGCCGCAATGAACGGCATGGCGCTGCACAGGGGCATCATCCCTTATTCCGGCACCTTCCTTGTCTTCGCCGATTATTCTCGCGCCGCGATCCGGCTTGGCGCGCTGATGGGCGAGCGGGTTATCCATGTCATGACGCACGATTCCATCGGCCTCGGCGAAGACGGCCCGACCCACCAGCCGGTCGAACATGTCGCCAGCTTGCGCGCCATGCCGAATATGCACGTCTTCCGCCCGGCCGACGGCGTCGAGGCAGCCGAATGCTGGGAAATGGCGCTGAAGACCACGAGCGGGCCATCGACGATTGCGCTGACGCGCCAGAAAGTCGCGAGCGTTCGAAAGACCCACACCGACGAGAACCTGTCGGCAAAAGGCGGCTATGTGCTCTCTCCGGCAGAAGGCGATGAAAAGATCGTTCTGGTCGCGACAGGGTCCGAAGTCGAGATCGCTGTCGCCGCGCAGGCTGCGCTGAAAGACAAGGGCATCGGCGCGCGCGTCGTGTCCATGCCATGTATGGAGCTGTTCGAGGCGCAATCCGAAAGCTATCAGCGCGACACGCTCGGCGGCGACCTGCCGAAGATTGCGATCGAGGCCGGCGTCCGCTTCGGCTGGGACCGCTGGATCGGCCATGATGGCGGCTTTGTCGGCATGGACAGCTTCGGCGCCAGCGCGCCCTATCAGGACCTCTACAAAAAGTTCGGCATCACGCCAGACGCCGTGGTCGCTCTGGCAGAAAAGCTGGCTTAAAGCGAAGGCCTGCCAGCGGCCCGCCTCGCCCGCAGACGGGCGAGGACAATGGCAATGCCCGCTGTCGTGAGAGCTTTTTAGGCGTTTGAGCAGGCCCGCGCATGGTGAGCAAAGCATGCTCCAGCAACGGCCGGGGTCGAACCATGCGGGCATAGGCGCCTTCGCATCGAACGCCCTCAGCCTCCGATAAAACCAGTCAAATCAATAGCTTGTTTTGAAAGTCTTGCCGAGGGCTAGCCAAGGGAGCAAACTGTCATAAACTCGTTATGGGGAATCAGTAATGATGCCCGCGAAATCAAGGAGGTGCGTGTTCACTAGCGACATCAGACAACCATTGAGCAGGACCGTTGGAGGAGAACTGTAATGCCTGAAGTCCTGACCAAGCCCCCACACGGGCGCCCAGCTCTCGTTTTGAACGCGGACTACCGTCCACTTTCCTATTATCCGCTATCGCTCTGGCCCTGGCAGGATGTCGTCAAGGCGGTCTTCCTCGACCGCGTCGATATCATCGCCGAATATGATCAGGTCGTGCGGAGCCCAAGTTTCGAGATGCGGCTTCCATCCGTCATCGCGCTGCGCGAATTCGTCCGACAGGACCGCTCGCCCGCTTTCACGCGCTTCAACGTGTTCCTGCGCGATGGCTTCCAGTGCGTCTATTGCGGCGCTGGCGAGGATCTGACCTTCGATCATGTCATCCCGCGCTCGAAAGGCGGCAGAACGAGCTGGGCGAATATCGCGACCGCCTGCTCGCCATGCAATCTCAGAAAGGGCGGGCGCATGCCAGACGATGCGGGCATGATCCCGAACCGCAAGCCGCTGCAGCCGTCAAACTACCAGCTGCAGGAAATCGGCCGCCGCTTCCCGCCAAACCATCTGCACGAGACGTGGATGGATTATCTCTATTGGGATGTCGAACTCGAAGCATAAAAAAGCCCCGCCAGCAAATAGCAGGCGGGGCTCTTTTTAATTCAATCTACAATATACTCTACGCGTCAGGCGGGTTTTACCACTCGCCATCCGTTTCAGTCTCTGTCTCGGTTTCGACGGTCATCTCGCCGGTCTCGATCGAGTTCAGGACATAGGCATTCAGCCCATCCGTATCGAGCGAATCGATCTGGTCGGAAATTTCGCCATCACTTGCGGAATTAAGATCGGCAAGCTTGTCGATGGCGTCGTTCCGGTCGGCCACATAGGGGCCACCAACGCCAGCATCGGTTTCAGCCTCTGCATCGGTCTCGACTTCGACTTCAACGTCACCCGGGACTTCGCTTTCGACATAGTCTTCATAGCTCATCGTGGTGTCGCTCGGGTCGACGGATCCATCAAGATTGGACTCGGCAAGCGCGTCTTCTTCAGACTCGTAATAATTGCCACCCATTCCGGTTTCTGCATCGTCATCAAGTTCGACATCGATGTCTGCCGACTCGCGAAGGTCGAGATCTAGCTCGTCATCGGTCTCGTCGGTCATGGAATTGGCTTCCGTACGGACCTGGGTATCTATATCAGACCCTGTCTCAAGTGCCGTTGGCGGCGCGTCGAGTGTGGTCTGCGTTTCCGTTTCGGCTTCGACGCCGATTTCGTCATCGACGATCTGTGCGGTTGCAGGAATGGCCATCAGGGCGACGGCGGCTGTAGCGGTCAATAATGTGCGTTTCATCTCAGGGGTCTCCTAGCGTTCTGCTGTACCCAATCAACGGGCAGAGACGTGCGGCGTTCCGCAATAAGGGTTAATTCTCCTTAAGACGCGCGACCTGCAGTTCGACGCGCTTGATCTCGCGCAGCGTCGCCAGATGGTTCATCCGCATGAAGAGCCACATCTTCAGAAGACCGATGCCATTCACACCCGCAATCGCAAACCCGGCCCAAAGGACCGTCTCTTTCACTGTCTCTGCCCCAAAGGCATTAACGCCGCACCAGACCGAGATCGCGAAGATCACAAAGGTAAAAACGAAGACCGTTGCGGTCCAGTATTTCAGCGGCCCGGAAAAGGTCGCGCCTAGCTGGGTGAAGAGGCCCCGATCGTCTTCCAGATCCCTCAGGAACGCCTCGTCATGCTTGCTGAGGCTGTCGCC
>NZ_JBARZC010000478.1:0-3852 GCF_049649345.1 Henriciella sp.
CTTGTGTCCACGGAATGACCACACCTGCCCTGTCGGCGGGAGGTGTGCGGTCGATCAGCTCTGAGCTCAAGATCAGTCTTCTGTCTTTTCCTCATCGAACAGTTGCACGGGCGCGCCCGGTGCAATCGTCGAGATGGCGTGCTTGTAGACGAGCTGGGGTGGCCGTCCATCTCCGCGCAGCAATACGCAGAAATTGTCAAACCAGGTGACGACCCCTTGAAGCTTCACGCCGTTAACGAGGAAGATGGTCAGCGGGGTGCGGGATTTTCGGACGGCGTTGAGGAAGGTATCTTGCAAGTTTTGTTTCTTATCTGACGACATGATCTTGTGCCTGTTCGTTATGCTTTTTTGCAGGCGCTAAATGGATTGTCACCCCTTGGCAAGGCCTCCGCCCCTTAACGCCGCCAAAATGACAGCGTGAGCACAGGAACGAAGGCGAGAACTTCCAGTCTGCCCAAAATCATGCCCAGTGAAAGCAGGATTTGGGCAACTTCGTTTCCCGCCAGTGACGTCAGATCAATGAGGCTTCCTGAATTGGTCAGGCCGCCAACTGTATTGGTTATGGCATCTTCGAAACTCTCGCCCGTAAAGGCAAAGAGCAGCAAACCCAGAACCGAGGCCATGATATAGGCGACCAGATAGACCCAGATACCCATAATCGTCCTGTCAGACTGGACCCTGTCCCTGAAAGTGAACGTCAACAGGGACTGCTTGTAGCCAACCCTGAGAAATTCCTGCCCGACACGCCGGCCCAGCACAAAGAGCCGGGCGAGCTTTATCCCGCCAGCCGCCGAAAGCGCCGCCCCGCCCACCAAGGCTGGGGCCAGCTGCAGGGCCAGGGGCAAGGCATGCGTGGACGCCGGCGAGACCAGCGCGATTCCGCTCGTCGACAAGGCCGAAAGCGACCAGCCAAGTGCGTTCAGGACTTCGAGACCGCTCAAAAATGCGAGAAGCGCGAAAACGGCGATTGCCATCGCAAAGGCGACCACTTCAGCATCCATAAGTGTCCTGCGAACCTTTCCGGACGCGGCAAGGATTAGCACGTAAAGCCCCAACGTTCCGAATATCAGCCCCACAGTCAGACCGATCGCGCGTGCCTCTCTGGTGACATCGGCGGAAACCCTGTCAGGATCGGCAAGCCCTGTGGTGAATGCGCTGACGGCATCGAGAAACGCTGTGTTGGCCGGAATGCCGCCGATAACCTCGATTGAGAATACGATCAGGATACATATGCTCGAAACCGTAATGACAGCGCGCAACACTTTCGGGATGGAATCGAAGAAGCTGTTGTCGGACAGGCTGAACAGGTGATTGCGATGGATGCCCGGTCCATCAAGGTTTAGCGCCGCCAGCACGGTTGCCGCGAAGGTGATCGTCGCCACCGCCCCGACAATGTGGAGGATGGCGCGCCATAGCACCAGCGATGCAGGCAACGGTGTGTCGGATGGCGGAAAGACGCTGTGGCCAGTTGTCGTCAAGCAGGAAACAGCTTCGTGCAGAGCTGTAATCGCACTCTGATTGGCAACCCCCATCAGGAATGGCGGCGCACAGATTATCGCCGAGACAAACCAGAAGAGTACCATGAAAGCGAGGCCATCCGGTGGTAGCGCCCTGCGCTTCGGTTTTGCGATCAGCACGATGGTGGCGATGGATCCGGTCGACATGATCACTGCGGTTGTCAGGAAGGATTTAAGTTGTGCGGCCTCGCCGGCAATCAGGGCGACAAGCCCGCAGAGGATCATCGCGGCGGAATAAAACAGGCCGCAAAGGGCCAGCATTCGGATGATCGCGGCGAAATTCATGCAGAGACCAACCCTCTAGCCAGGACCTCAAGCGGTCCGTCCTCAGAAAAAGTCTGCACTGACCCGGAAGAACTGCTCTACCTTCGAGGTCATGGACTGCTCATAGAACAGCAGGACGTGATCATTGGCGCGCGGAGCGACATTAGGCCCGGCAAATATGATTTCGCCGTCTCGAAGAACGGCTGCCGCTGTAATACCCTTCGGCAAGGCATCATAACCGAGCGATTTGCCGATCAACGGCGAGGTTTCGAGCGTCACGCCTTCTGCAATCTCGGCAGCGCCATCTTCCAGCGACTGAAGGGCCAGGATCCGGCCACGCCTCATTTTCATGAGAATTCTCGATACGGTCAGGGCTTTCGGATCAAGGACGGCATCGACCTTCATCTCACGTGCAAGGCTTGCAAGTTCCGGTGCGTTCACAAGCGCAAGCGCCCGCTTGGCGCCCATCTGCTTGGCAAGACGCGAGATCAGTATGTTGGCCTTGTCATCATGTGTGGTGGCAATCACGAGATCTGCGGAGATCGCATCTGATTCTTCAAGAATGTTGCGGGTCAGGCCATCGCCATGGATCACGATCGTACGGTTGAGGTCCGAGACGGCCTTCTCGGCCTGCGCCATATCAGCCTCAATGACGCGAACGCGCACGTCGGACTGCTTTTCCAGACCCCGAGCGACGTAGAGCCCGACATTGCCGCCCCCAACGACAACGACTTTGCGCATATCCGCATCGGGGCGGTTGAAAATGCTGTTGAGCCGGCTCGCTTGTGACTTCAGCACCGCCACATAGGCTGTATCCCCGACTTTCAGATGATCATTTCCGCGCGGCGCGAAAACATGGCCAGCCCGGTTAATGCCGACGACCCTTGCATTGAGACTGGGAAACAGGCCCTGGATCTGATCCAGCGCGGTATCAAGCACAGGACTGTCAGGCAGGACTTCGACACCGATCAATTGGACATCTCCGCGGCCGAAGTTCACGCTCATTAGCGCGCCTGGCGTCTTGAAGCGCTGGAGAATTGCATCGCCGACTTCGATTTCCGGCGAGATGACGAGATCGATGCCGAGCCCTTCGCGAGAAAAAAGCTGGCGCCAGGCCGGCTCCAGATATTGCTGAGCCCTGACGCGGGCGATCTTGGTTGGAATGCTGAAAAGCGTGTCTGCAACCTGACAGATCACCATGTTGATTTCATCGAAGTACGTTACCGCGATGATCATGTCGCAGGCCTCGGCGCCCGCCCCTTTTAACACGTCCGGGTGCCCGGCATGCCCCCGAACACCGCGGACATCGAGTTCTGTCTGGACCTTGTCGATGAGCTGGGCGTCCTGGTCAATCATGACGATGTCATGATTTTCCTGGGCCAGCCGACGGGCTATCCCCTGACCAACCCGGCCGGCTCCGCAAATGATTACGCGCATGGTCTAAACTTCCGAGCGGTTCGCCGACGCGTTTACACCAAGAGCTTTCAATTTTCTATGAAGAGCCGAGCGCTCCATTCCGATGAATTCCGCCGTTCGCGATATATTGCCATCGAAGCGGGTGATCTGAAGCGTCAGATATTCACGCTCGAATTGCTCACGTGCATCGCGCAGGGATAATCCGACCAGTTCAGCTGATGCGGATGGCCCGGCCTGGCCGTCGGCGGCGTGGCGCTCCTGCGGCAATTCATCGACCGATACAGGCCGCCTGGTATCATTCGGTGACAGGATCAGGATGCGCTCAACGAGATTTCGCAGCTGGCGAACATTTCCAGGCCATTCCATCGATTGCAGGACGGCAACCGCTTCGGCAGAAAAGCTCCTCGGATTGAGGCCTGTGCTGTCGGCGATCCTGCTGGCAAAGTGCTCGATGAGGTCGGGAATGTCATCGCGGCGCTCCGACAGAGGCGGCACCTTCACTGGCACGACGCTCAGCCTGTAGAACAGATCCTCGCGGAAGCGCTTGGCCTCTATTTCTTCTTTCATATCCTTCGTCGAGGCTGACATGACGCGTACATCGACGCGAACGTCTGACTTGCCGCCAACCCGCTGGAACCGCTGCTCTGTCAGGACC
>NZ_JBARZC010000479.1:0-4439 GCF_049649345.1 Henriciella sp.
CTCGTCAATCTCGGATATGGCCAGAGCGATGCGGCGCGCGCTGTGGCGGCTGCGGCCCGAGAGGCGCCAGACGCTGACACGTCCGCCCTTATCCGCGCCGGCCTGAAAGAGCTCTCGCCCTCATGAGCCGGGACGGTCACCTCAATGATCCGGAACGCCAGTCAGCCGATGCGCTGGACCGCGCGCTGCGCCCGCAGAGCTTTGACGATTATGTCGGTCAGGAAGCGATCAAGTCTAATCTCAAAGTCTATGTCGAAGCCGCCAAGGCGCGCGGCGAAGCGCTTGATCATGTCCTTTTGTTCGGCCCGCCAGGCCTCGGCAAGACGACGCTTGCGCAGATCGTGTCCAGGGAGCTGGGTGTGGGGTTCAGATCCACATCAGGGCCCGTTATCGCCAAGGCGGGCGATCTCGCAGCCATCCTGACCAATCTCGAAGAAAACGACGTTCTCTTCATCGACGAGATCCACCGTCTGCCACCGGCCGTCGAGGAAATTCTCTATCCGGCGATGGAAGACTACGCGCTCGACATCGTAATCGGGGAAGGGCCATCGGCCCGGTCAGTCCGGCTCGATCTTGCCCCTTTTACCCTGGTCGGGGCGACTACCCGCACCGGCCTGCTCGCCAATCCACTGCGCGACCGGTTCGGCATCCCGATGCGGCTCAATTTCTATGAGCCAAAGGAATTGGCGCGCATCGTCATGGCTGCCGGCCGCAAGCTTGGGGCCGAGCTGAGCGAGGATGGCGCCATCGAAATCGCAGGGCGGGCTCGGGGCACGCCCCGGATTGCGCTTCGGCTCCTGCGCCGCGTGCGAGACTTTGCCGAGGCTGAAGGCGCAAGGATCGACAAGGCTGCGGCCGGGCGCGCGCTGGCGCGTCTCGAGATTGACGAAGACGGCCTCGACGCCCTCGACCGTCGCTATCTCTCAGCCCTGGTGAAGACTTATGCGGGCGGCCCAGTCGGCGCCGATACACTCGCTGCGGCGCTGTCGGAGGCGCGCGATGCGGTCGAGGACGTGATCGAGCCCTTCCTCATGCAGAAAGGCTATATCGCCCGCACGCCGCGTGGCCGGGTCGCCGCACCGCTGGCCTATGAGCGGATGGGGCTTGCCGTGCCTGATACGAACAAGCAGGCTGGCCTTTTCTCGGACAAATAGGAGCCGGCAATATGCTCGAAGGAATGAGGGATCTGGCGCAGGCCCTGTCGATCGCGCTCTTCGGCTTTTCGAGCGGCTGCGCCTGGGTGGCTGCGATTGTGGCGCCGAATACAAGCTATGACCGCCTCGATTACAGCCGGGCCGAAGGCCATGTGAGAGTTCTTCTGACGAGTGCGTCCAATCATGTCGCATTCGTCTTGATCGCGGCGTCCGCCCTCGCTGTCCTCGCCGGAGCGGTTGGGGCCGGCATTGTCGGTGCGCTGGCGGCAGGAGGATTTTTCACCAATCGTTGGACGCTCGCCCCGCGCAAGAAGTCCGAGCGCGCCCCGGCGGGGACGAAAGCCCGCGACAAGACCAAACGGGTTGTCGCCGTCAGCCTGACGCTGATCTTTACCCTGGTGGCCGTGATTGCCACGGGGCTCGCAATTGCGCGGATCTAGACGAGTCTAGGTCTGCACCAGCCAGAGTACGCCAATTGTATGCAGATAAAGGAAAGCTTCGGTCGACTTGCGCGCGGCCCGCATGGCGGTTTCGCCTGCAAGCTTGCGATTGGTCGCAATCATGAAGGCACAAGCCGCAAGACCCGGCATGAAAATCCACCAGGCAATCGCGAAAGACGCGATGATCGAGACCAGAAGGACCATATAGGCGACGCCATCAAGCGCCCGCACCTTGAATTCATTGATGCCGCTGAACGTGTTCAGCAGGCGCGGATTGCGATGCAGCTCATCGGCATCGATCGCATAGATCCGTTCTTCAGCATGCTCGAACCGGACAATCCGTGTCGGACGGCCTTCGTCATGCGGATTTGGAGCTGTTCTCAGAAACATGGGACAGGACCTCTTCGGTCTTAACTGTCCCATAGCTGTCTTAATATGACTTCGACCGCGCCCTATGAAATTGGCGATGCGCCGGCAATATCAGGTTAACCAGCGGGCGCCGACGCCTTTATCGAAAGCGCGTGAAGCCCTGATTCAAATTCGTTTTTTAGCGCCTTGTTGATTTCGCGCTGGACCGCAACGCGGCTCATGCCATGGAATTTTTCCGAGACAATCGTCACTTTATAGTGCGTTTCCCCTTCGGGCGAGGCGCCTGCATGGCCGGCATGAAGGTGGCTCTGGTCATCCACCTCAAGGCTCTGAGGTGCAAAAACCTGCGTCAAAACCTCTCGAATCCGTGTCGATCTGTTTGTCAATTCTAGCCTCATTAACGACTACACTCTATGTTGCGCACAACATGGCAGATACATTTTCATACCGCGTCAAGTTCACCGATATAAGGGTGAAGCCTCCCAAGGAGGAGGAAGAACGCCAGAAAGCTGCAAAAACTCGCGAGTGTCATCGCGATGATTGCGATCTGGCTGGCTCACACCCCGCGCCCAAGCCGCGCGGCTCCGAGGGCGTCTTCTGGTTCTGCCAGAAACATGCAGGCGAATATAACCGCAATTACGACTATTTTGCCGGCATGTCTGAAGCCGAACTCGATGCCTTCAATGAAATGGCGAAATACGGTTTCAACAAGACCTGGAAGTTCGGCACCGGCCCCATGGGCAAAGACAAGGCCGCTGCTTCGCACGACCCACGCCGCTGGCGTGGCCGCGAATTCTTCGAAGAGAATGCGGCCGCCCGCAAGGCCCGCCGCACCGAGCAGCAATCGGCTGGCGTCACCTCGCGCGCGCTCGCGGAGCTCGATCTCGAACCTGGCGCAACTGCGACGGAAATCCGTGTCCGCTATAGCGAGTATGTCCGCCGGTACCATCCGGACTCCAATGGCGGCGACCGCTCGACCGAGCATATGCTGGCCCGGGTGCTGCGCGCCGGGAAGACGCTGAAAGCCGCCGGGATGATGAAGGGATAGCGCACAGGCGTTCCTCCTCACCTGATTGCCTATATATAGAGCATGGCCTTCGACGTCTCGATCATTACCCTCTACCCCGAGGCGTTTCCCGGGCTGCTGGATGTTTCCATACTGGGACGCGCCCGGCGTGACGGCCTCTGGTCGCTTGATGTCACCGATCTCAGGGAATTCGGCCTCGGCAAGCACCGGCAGGTTGATGAAAGCCCCGCTGGTGGCGGCGCCGGTCTGGTCCTTCGCCCGGATGTAGCAGCTTCTGCCATCGACAGCCTGCAGCAGAAGGGGCGCCCGATCCTGTATCTCAGCCCGCGCGGGCAGCCCTTCGATCAGGCCATGGCGGCTGAATTTTCCGCCGGGCTTGGCCTCATCTGCTTCTGCGGACGCTTTGAAGGCCTAGATGAGCGCGTCATCCAGAAGCGGAACATGATCGAGGTTTCGCTTGGTGATTTTATTCTCGCAGGCGGCGAAGCGGCCGCGCAGGCTGTCATTGAAAGCACGCTCCGCCTCCTGCCTGGTGTGGCGGGAAATGAAGCGTCGATCGAAGACGAAAGTTTCTCGAACGGCTTGCTCGAATATCCGCAATATACGCTGCCTCGCACCTGGGAAGATGAGCCGACGCCAGACGTGCTTTTATCGGGTGATCACAAAAAGGTAGCCGAATGGCGGCTCAACCGCAGTAAACTGTTGACAGAAGCCCGCCGTCCCGATTTATGGGCCGCTTACCTCAACGGGCAAAGAATACGAGCGTCGGAGACGGACGATGAACATGATTGAACAGCTCGAAGCTGAAGAAGTAGCACGCGTTACTTCAGGCAAAGACATCCCTGAATTTTCTCCGGGTGACACGCTCTCTGTGAACGTGCGCATCCGCGAGGGCGACCGTGAGCGCGTTCAGCGCTTCGAAGGCGTTTGCATTGCACGCGCCGGCGCAGGCCTCAATGAGAGCTTCACGGTTCGCAAGATCTCTTTCGGTGAAGGCGTGGAGCGTGTGTTCCCGGTCGTCTCCCCGATGATCGAAAGCATTGAAGTCAAACGCAAGGGCCGCGTCCGCCGCGCCAAGCTTTACTACCTCCGCGACCTGCGCGGCAAATCTGCCCGTATCGCAGAGCGTACCTCAGGCCACGGCGTCGAGACCACGGAGATCACGGTCTCCAAGACAGAACGCAAGCGCCAGCGCGCCGCTGACAAGGTCGCCCGCAAGGAGCAGGCTGCCAAGGACCGCGTCGCCGCTGAAGACGCAAAAGCGAAAGCCGCCGAGGAAGAAGCCGCTGCGGCAGCCGCTGAAGCTGAAGCTGAGAACGACGCAGACACCGAGACGAACTAGCGTCCGGCTCAGCCAAGCGAATAAAATCACGAAGCCCCGCCAACCGGCGGGGTTTCTTTTTGCCCGCCCCACAAATCTGAAAACTCCGGCACGCCAGTTGCAAACGT
>NZ_JBARZC010000480.1:0-2198 GCF_049649345.1 Henriciella sp.
GGCCTGTTCCACCCTTGCCTTGGCCGTGGAGACCTGCGCGTCGGCGCGGGCAAGATCGGCGCGGAAGTCGCCATCGTCGATTTTCAGGATGATCTCGCCCTTGCCGATACGCCCGCCAAGCTCGAGATTCGGATTGATGCCTGTCACCTTGCCGGACACTTCGCCGACAAGGCTCAGCGTTTCGCGCGCCTGAAGGCGCCCCGGCGCTGTTACCTGATAGCGATTGCCGGCGGGCTCGATGGTCGCTGTTTCGACATAGGGGATGCTGTCTTCGCGCGCCGCCGCTTCCTCGCTGACGCCATCGCCAGAGCCGGCGACCAGCATGACCACAAAACCGGCGGCGGCAGCGAGCACGCCGACAAGGATCCAGACGCGGCCCGGCCGCCCTGATGCTTCACGGTCATTTTCAGTTTGCGAAGACATTGTTATTCCAACGCATCATCTACCCATTACATCTATGGGCGCGACTTTGATTGGACGCTGCCCGGATTGATTGTACATGGTACCAGCTATGCAATTTGCCAGTCGAACCAGGTGCCAATGTCCCTTTATCGCATAAGAGTCTCAATTCTTGCTTTAACCATTCTGTCGATTTCAGGATGTCTGTCTGTTGGCCCGGAATATGATCCGCCCGTCCTGGACACCTGGCAGGATGCATGGATCGCTGGCGATAGCGCCGTCCTCGCGCCGGGCGCGCTGGACCAGACAGACTGGTGGCGGAGCTTCGATGACGCGCCCCTCATCGCCCTCGTCGAGGAGGCTGATGCGAGCAATCCCGACATTGATCAGACCCGCGCCAATATCGCTGCGGCTGAAGCAGCTGTTGCAGCTGCACGCGCAAGCCGCTTCCCGCTTGGACAGCTCACGGGCGCCATCACCCGCCAGAAACAATCAAGCAGCTCGCTGGGCGCGGACGTGCCGTTCGAGTTCAGCGCGCAGACGCTTTATTCAGCCGGCGCCGAAGCCAGCTGGGAGGCCGATCTGTTCGGCCGGGTGGCGAACAATATCTCGCAGGCAGAAGCCGCCCTTGGCGGGCGCGAGGCCATCGCTGCGGATACGCGCCGCGCCATTATGGCGCAGACGGCCTCGACCTATCTCACCCTTCGCGAGCTCGATACCCGGATCGCCGTCAACACTGAAAGCCTCGAGCGCCAGAGCGATGTGCTCGATCTGACCCGGCAATTGCGCGATGCCGGCGAGGTCGCCGATATCGATGTCGAGCGCCAGACAAATCTCGTTCAGAGTACGCAGGCGGGCATCTTGGCCATCAAGGCAGCGCGCGCGGAAACCCTGGCCGGCCTTGCCCGGCTGACGGGCCACACCGTCCCGGCCTTCATCCAAGCGCATCCTCAGCTCGCGCCCTTCGAGAGCACGGCCCTGGCGCCGGTCGACGCGTTCGAGCCGATTGCCATCGCCTCGCCTGTCGACCTGCTGCGCCGGCGCCCGGATATCAGGGCGGCAGAGCGCCAGCTGGCAGCGGCGACCTATGCCGTGAGCGCTGAAATGGCAGACCTCTACCCGACCATCTCTCTCAGCGGTCAGGCCACCTTCACCTCGAACGAACCGTCCAGCCTCTTCACAGAAGAAGCGCTGGGCTACAGTTTCGGCCCGCGCATCAGCTGGGGTATTTTCAATCTTCCACTGACCCGCGCGCAGATCGATCAGGCCGAGGCTGAAGCCGATGCCGCGCGGGCCGGGTTTGAAAGCGCCGTCCTGCAGGCGCTGACTGAAACCGATGCGGCCCTTCAGGCCTATAATTACGCGGTCGAGGAAGCGGCCCTCAGGGCGAGGGCGCTTGGCGCGGCAGAGCGGGCGCTCGACCTTATCGAGATCCGCTACCGGGAAGGCGCTGAAAGCCTGCTCAGCCTGATCGACGCGCAACGCCAGACCCTGAGCGCCCGCGACGCCGAAGCCCAGGCCCGCTACGAGGCCCTGCGCCGCCGCGTCACCATCTACCGCGCCTTTGGCGGCTAGACCGTTCGGCCCGGAAACGCCCGGCATTTACGCCCGGTGATCAAGAGGCATTGCTTTGGGCGGCTGTTATGGGCTGATCGTCCACGGCGTTGTTTCTGAGCCATTCAGCCGTTTCGCTGGCGGGCATCGCCCGGGCGATGAAATAGCCCTGCATTTGCGGACAACCGACGCCTTCAATGAAGGCGCTTTGTTTGTCGGTCTCGACCCCTTCGGCAACGATAGTC
>NZ_JBARZC010000481.1:0-1642 GCF_049649345.1 Henriciella sp.
CTCTACGACCGCGGCACGACTTTCGGCCTGAAGACCGGCGGGAATGTGAACTCGATCCTGTCGTCCATGCCACCCGTGGTGAAATGGCCGTAAGACGTCAGACCGGTTCGGTAGTCTCCCTCAGCCAGTCGGCATAAGCCTCCGGCCCGATCTCGCTCGCCGCCAGCATCAGCGTCCAGGCCAACCGGTCCGCCATGGGCGCTGTCAGTTTGAGACCATTCGCGCGCAGGAATGTGAGACAGGCGACATAGCCGGTCCGCTTGTTCCCATCCACAAAGGGATGGTTCTGGATGATGCCCGCCCCGTAAAGCGCGCCGAGCATGCAAAGGTCACTTTCGCCATAGCCGAAAGCATTCAGCGCCCGGGCAAGCGCGCTGTCGAGTAATCCTTCATCCCGCAGGCCTGACGCGCCGCCATGCAGCTCCAGCTGGCGGTCATGGACTTTCAGGATGAAGGATTTATCGAGCCATCTCGGCTCACTCATTTGGCGAGCGCTCGAAGCACGGCTCGGTTTTCAGCCATGATGTCTTCGGCAAGCGCCATCAGGTCATCTGCCTCACGGTCAACAACCGCAAGTTCGATTCGGCCGTCCGAAGTCTGGACTACCTCGACCGTATCGCCCTCTTCTACACGCAGAGAGGCGAGCACATCCTTCGGCAAGATCACCCCGAGCGAATTGCCGATCTTTCGAATTTTCATGCTGGCAGACATTGGCGGGGTCAGCGGCGCGGCGCCCGCTTCCTTCATACCCTTGTCTCTCTTGCTGTCGGTCATGGCGAGCTCCAGTGTTAGAACGCCAGTTATAACATGCTCGCCTGTGCCGCGCAATCACTCCGTTTTCAACCGCTTCAGCAACTCATCCCGATCCGGCTGGAAGTCCTGATCGATCCACCACTCTTCGAGTGAGCGAAGCGCCTGTCCGATGGCCGGGCCTTCCAGCCCGATGGCCAGCGCATCATCGCCGCCGACCGGAAACTCCGGCCGCCGCCAGGCCAGCGTCGCATACACGATATCGCGGACATCCTGCCCTGAGAGCATTGCCCGATCGACCACAGCCTGGGGGCCATGCCAATAGAGCGCCTTGCGCAACTCGCGGCCGTTAAATCCGTTCGGATCGGGTAGATTGTCCGCGGCCCAGCGGCTGATCCGCTCCGTCTCGGCATTTGACATCCGCAGACGCTTCGAGACCGCGACAACCGCATTGGCCCCTCGCGGCACAAGCGCCATCAGGCGCAGCATCGGGTCGGGTCTCACCCGGCAGAGCGTTTCGGACACGCGCAGATCATGCAGGCCGTCTACGGTTTCAGCCTCGGGCAGGAGCACGGCCAGCACACCGCTTGCCTGCATGGCCTCGACCGATTCGGCCGGCTCCGGCGCGGCGAGCAGCTTGAAGAGCTCCTTCCAGATGCGTTCAGCCGCGATCTGTTTCAGCCCGTCTTTCTGGCGCTCGCACGCGGCCAGACCGTCTTCATCGATCCCGGCGCCATACCAGGCATTGAACCGGAAGAAGCGGAGGATCCGCAGATAGTCTTCGCGCAACCGCGTGTCGGCATCGCCGATGAAGATCACGCGGCCTGACTTCGCATCTTCCAGTCCCCTGCCGGTCGGATCGTGCAGCGTGCCGTCGGCTTCAGCATAAAGC
>NZ_JBARZC010000482.1:0-2525 GCF_049649345.1 Henriciella sp.
TTTCGACGCGTTCAAGAAGCGCGTCACCGAGATCGAGAAAGTCCGCGCCGAGGACAAGTCGGCGATCAAGGAACAGGTCGAGGCCATCGGTAAGAGCCTGATGCTCAACACCGCCGAGACTGGCAAGCTCGTCAACGCGCTGACCGCGCCGAAAGGCGGCGGTCGCTGGGGCGAGATGACGCTTCGCAATGTCATGGAGCAGGCCGGCCTGTCGGGTCATTGCGACTTCGACGAGCAGGTCAGCGACCAGACCGAGGACGGCCGCCAGCGGCCCGACGCCGTCATCCATCTGCCGGGCGGTCGCCAGATCGTCATCGACTCCAAGGTCTCGCTAGACGCCTATATGAATGCCGTCTCCTCAGGTGACCCGCAGCAGCGCGCCGTGCACCTGAAATCCCACGCAACCAGCGTGCAGCGCCATATCGACACGCTGGCGTCCAAGAATTATCAGTCAAATCTCGATGAACGGGTCGATTTCGTCGCCATGTTCATTCCGGGCGAGAACTTCTTTGCCGCTGCCCTCGAACATGCCCCAAACCTGCTGGAGCGGGCCTATTCCAAGAACGTCATCGTTACGACGCCCTCAACGCTGATCGGCCTCGCAAAGACGGTCTCTTATGTCTGGCGACAGGAGAAAATGGCCCAGAATGCGCGCGAGGCCGCCAAGCTCGGCGAGCAGCTCTATGAGCGCATCGCGGTCCTCGCCGGTCATATGGAAAGCGTCGGCAAGTCCCTGAACGGCGCCGTGACCCATTACAACAAGATGTCCTCCTCGCTCGACAAGCGCGTCCTGCCGACCATGCGCCGCTTCGAAGAGCTCTCCATCGCGCCGCCGGACAAGACGATCCCCGAGCCAAAACGCATTGAAGCCAGCGCAGATGCAACCGACCGGACCCCGGAACTCGACTTTGATGGCAAGACCTCAAAGGCTGATAACGCAGCCTGAGACTTGCCCCATTGTTGATTTTTCGCCCGTCTCAACATATCTACGGCCCATGGCTATTCGCGAAATTCTTACCGTCCCGGACCCGCGTCTGAAGGAAGTCTCCAAGCCCGTCGAAGGCGGCGTCACGGACGAAATCCGCGCGCTGATGGATGACATGCTCGAGACGATGTATGACGCGCCGGGCATCGGCCTGGCCGCGATCCAGATCGGCGTGCCCAAGCGCGTCATCGTGATGGACCTTGCCGGCGAAGGCGAGGAGCCCGACCCGCGCTATTTCGTGAACCCCGAAATCCTGCCGCTGACCGAAGACATTGCCCCTTATGAAGAGGGCTGCCTGTCTGTGCCGGACGTGTTCGACGAAGTCGACCGGCCGACCCGCTGCCGCGTCAAATATCTCGATTACAATGGCAAGGAAGTCGAAGAGATCGCCGAAGGCATGTTCGCCGTCTGCATTCAGCACGAGATGGACCACCTCGAAGGCATCCTCTTCATCGACCACCTCTCGCGCCTCAAACGCCAGCGCGCGGTTGAGAAAGTGAAGAAGTCGACCCGCTTGAAAGCAAAAGCCAGCGCGGCGTAAGGCTCTTGGCACGTCTGTTTTCGAAAGCCTGGTTTCGCTGGACGCTCGCTCTGTCTATAGCCGTGCTTATCGTCATTCTGGTTGCCGGAAACGGCTTGTCCGGCAATGGCATGGCCGGCGCGATGCGATAGCGTGACTTGCCACCTTGCCTAATCCCCCCGCTTCGCTAGACCCCGCCACATGACGAAACCGCTCCGCATTGCCTTTATGGGAAGCCCGGATATTGCCGTGCACGTGCTCGCCGCGCTAGGTGAGGCGGGCCATAAGATCGCCTGCGTCTATTCCCAGCCGCCCCGCCCTGCCGGGCGCGGCAAGAAGCTGACGCCGACCGCCGTGCACCGCTATGCCGAGAGCCAGGGCCTGGACGTGCGCACGCCGAAATCGCTGAAACCGGCCGAAGAGAAAGCCCGTTTCGCTGCGCTCCATCTCGATGCAGCTGTCGTCGTCGCCTATGGCCTCATCCTGCCGCAGGAGGTGCTGGATGCGCCCCGCCTTGGCTGCATGAACATGCACGCCTCGCTGCTCCCCCGCTGGCGCGGCGCTGCGCCTATCCAGCGCGCCATCATGGCCGGCGACGAGATGACCGGCGTGCAGGCCATGATGATGGAAGCCGGCCTCGATACCGGCCCGGTGCTCGCGACCGAGGAAGCCCGCATCTTTCCCTTCGAGACCGCCGGCAGCCTGCATGACCGGCTCGCAGACCTCGCCTCAGAGCTTGCGCCCCGCGCGCTCGAAGGCCTTGCCGATGGCAGCCTGAAACCAGTCCCGCAGACCGAAGACGGCGCGACCTATGCGTCCAAGATCACGAGCGAAGACCGTCAGATCGACTGGAGCAAACCAGCATCGGAAATCGACTGCCAGATCCGCGGCCTCTCGCCCTTTCCCGGTGCGTGGTTCAACTGGACGCCGAAAGATGGCGAGGAGTCGATCCGCGTAAAGGCGCTGATGAGCCGCCTGTCTGAGCAGACCCATGACGCCGAACCCGGCACGCTTCTGGAC
>NZ_JBARZC010000483.1:0-10272 GCF_049649345.1 Henriciella sp.
TTCGTCAATCCGAAAGAGACAAAGGACATCGTCGCGCACCTTGTCGAGCTGACCGATGGCGGGGCGGACTATTCTTTCGATTGTACGGGCAATACGGATGTCATGCGCCAGGCGCTCGAATGCTGCCATCGCGGCTGGGGCACGTCTGTGATTATCGGCGTGGCAGAAGCCGGAAAGGAGATCGCGACGCGGCCCTTCCAGCTAGTGACAGGGCGCAACTGGCGCGGCACCGCGTTTGGCGGCGCGAAGGGTCGCACGGACGTGCCGAAGATTGTCGAATGGTACATGAACGGCAAGATCCAGATCGACCCGATGATCACCCACGTCATGAAGCTCGACCAGA
Source organism: Henriciella sp. (assembly GCF_049649345.1). Lineage (GTDB taxonomy): Bacteria > Pseudomonadota > Alphaproteobacteria > Caulobacterales > Hyphomonadaceae > Henriciella. The sequence goes on from NZ_JBARZC010000483.1 coordinate 344, forward strand.
TCAATGACGCCTTCGACCTGATGCATGCGGGCGAGAGCATCCGGAGCGTTGTGGTTTACTAGCCAGAGCCGGCTGATTTTTCTGGCGACGCAAGCCGCGATAGTGCTACGCCATGCCGGAGTTTAGAGGAGCAAGCCTGCACATGTACAGCCACATGATGGTCGGATCGAATGATCTGGACAAAGCCAAGACGTTTTACGATGCCACATTCCAGGCGATTGGCGGCAAGCCCGGGGTCATGGACCCAAAGGGGCGGTTGATCTACCTGCACAATGGCGCGGTCTTCCTCGTGACGCCGCCGATTGACGGCGAGCCGGCGACGCATGGCAATGGCATGACGATCGGTTTTGCGATGAAATCCCCCGAAGAAGCCGATGCCTGGCACGAGGCCGGTGCGGCGGCGGGTGGCAAGCCGATCGAAGACCCGCCAGGCTGGCGCGAGAACGCCACCGGCAAGCTCTACCTCGCCTATCTGCGCGATCCGGACGGCAACAAGCTCTGCGCGCTCTGCCGCGGCTAGGGAGGGGCGCATGCTGACCCACGTCCATCTCGGCAGCAATGATGTTGAGCGTTCCAGGAAATTCTATGACGCGCTGTTCGAGGCGCTTGGCGGCGCGCAGAGCTGGAAGGATCCGGAGCGTGACCGCTGGTTCTGGGTCAAGGATGGCCAGTTCCTCGTCGTCGGCGAACCGCTCGACAAAGGGGGGACGACGCCGAGCAACGGACTGACGATCGGCTTTGCCATCGACAGCGCCGAGCAGGGCGCGGCCTGGCATGCGGCAGGCCTTGCTAATGGCGGGACCGATTGCGAAGGCGTCAGCCCACCGGGCGAGCGCGACAGCCCGGGCGGCAAGGTCTATCTAGCCTATCTGCGCGACCCGGACGGTCACAAGCTCTGCGTTTTCAAACGGCTTTAGGAGGGGAGGCCGTGTGCCGCCTTCAGGAGAGACAGATGAAGAATGAACTGAAGATGGCTGCGGCCCTGTTGGCGGGCGGCGCTCTGTTTGCAGTAGGCGGCTGCGTCGTGGTGGATAGCGACGAGATGGTGATGGATACGCGCCCTGTCATATCGCACTATTCGCCTGATGTGGTGGCGGAGGGCGCGACGCTGCCTTTCTCGAAAGCCGTGAAGGTCGGCCAGACAATCTATCTCTCCGGCGAGCTTGGCCTCGACTATTCCACGACCACGCTGGTGCCGGGCGGGGTTGGCCCGCAGACGACGCAGATCTTCGTAAACATGGCGAACACGCTGGACGCGTTCGGCGCGGACCTCTCAGACCTCGTGAAATGCACCGTCTTCCTTGATGACATGGCGCAGTTTCAGGACATGAACGCCGCTTATACCGCAGCGCTGCCCGATCCAAAGCCGGCCCGCTCGACGCTTGGCGCAGACGGGCTCGCCCTCGGCGCGGCGCTCGAGATCGAGTGTATCGCCGTGATCGGCAGAGCGCGCTGACAGCTCAGGCGAGGACCAGCTTGTAATTCTCGCGCTTGAGGCGGGGATAATCGAGGCGCTTCAGGTCCGCCCCGCCAATCGTGTTCAGAAGCGCGTCTGCGCGCGTGCGGGTCGGCTCGTCCATACCGTGATAGACATCGAGCGCGCCTTGCAGCCGCCAGAGCTGGAAGCTGCGCGCAGCGGCCTCCGCCTGGCAGCCTTCGATCTCGATTGTGATCTTTCCGAGCTGACGCGGTACGCGCTCGCCGGCTTCGGCTGTCGAAGCCCAGTCGCGATAGAGCGCCGCCGTCGCCAGCAGGGCGGGTAGCTGTTCGCGCATCTGGCGTTCCAGGATCGGCATCAGCGTGGCGTGGACCGTATCTTCATGCGGAACCGTCTCATCGCCGCGCTCGCCGGATTCGACGCGTTCCACCCAGTCGGCGACTTTCGGTGCCAGCCGCTTCATCAGTTCGCCAGAGGTCGGATCGCGGTAGAGGTGGGCGTAGAGCGGGCCGAAGAAGGCGAAATCCGCCAGCGTCGTTCGGTGGCCGAGGAGATAGGGATGGGTTTCGAGATGGGCTGAGAAGTCCTCAAGGAAGGCCTCATAGCTCGTCTCGATGCCCGGTATGGTCGTCTCATTGACGCCGAGCACAGGCAGCGCGCCCTTGAAGCGTGCGCCATTCTTCTTGCCGAGCTCATATTGTTCTTCCGGTGTGAGGTGCGGCGCCGAGAGCGCGCCAAACTCGGCATAGGCCCAGTCTTCATTATAGGACCAGCGATAGTGCATGGCCGGGATCATCAGCCACTCATCGCCATAGAGATGCAATAGCTCGCTCACGAAACGCAGGAGCGGCGTTTGCGGCCAGACCGGCGGATCGCGGCTCTCGACGGCCTCGATATGGCCGATGATGTCGGCTGTATCCTGCAGGATCTCGCCGCCGGGCGTGCGGACCACCGGGATGACCGGCCAGCCGACAGTCGGCAGGATTATGTCGCGATAAACTTCCTGCGTCGCGGTCTGCTCGACATAGGGCACGCCGCGCCAGCGCAGATACGCCCGCGCCTTGCCGGTATAGTAGCTCACTTCAGCGCCGTAGAGCGTGTATGCGTCCATAGTCTTTGATCCTTCCGCCTTCCGTCCTTATGTGAGCACGCTGACACGCGAAAGGGCTAACATGGCAGAGTTCAAACACTATTCGATCGTCGCGGGCGGAGAACTCGTCGAGGGCCATGATGTTCCAGACGGCGAGGCCGGACCGGCAGTCGTCTCGGCCAAGGTGTGGGCGCCGACCGTCGAGCAGGCCGTGGATGTGTTTTGCGAGGTCGGCAACCAGATCGGGTTCAGCATCAATGACAAGGTCGAAGTCCATCTGACGCCCGCCAAACAGGCCAAGCAGGGCGTCCCCTTCGGCTATGATGTGCGCGTGCGCTCATGCAGCGGCGAGAATTTCGAGCCGACCCTGAAAGACGAGATCGAGCACATCCGCAACGAGTGATCTGCACGGCCTGTGCGCCCGGATTGGGCTCATGGGTCAGGCGGGACATTACATGCGCGCGCCAGGGCGTGTGGAAATGGCTGTGCGCTGTGTTAGGTTCTGATTGAACCCATAGACAGCAACACAGAGGATTTATCTTGGATACAGTATCGGAATGGACAAGCTTTGGCGGCGATCTCAGCGTTCACGAGCATGAAAGCGAGACGCTGGGCTGCACGATGCGGTTCGCGGTCTTCGACCCGCCGCAGACCTCCGACGATCCGGTTCCTGTGCTCTGGTATCTGTCAGGCCTGACCTGCACCTGGGCGAATGTCATGGAAAAGGGCGGGCTTCAGCGAAAGGCCGCAGAGCTTGGCGTGATGATTGTCGCGCCGGATACAAGCCCGCGCGGCAAGGATGTCGCTGATGATGAGGCTTATGATCTGGGGCAGGGCGCAGGCTTCTATCTGACGGCCACCGAGGACCCGTGGGCCAAGCATTACAAGATGGACCAGTATGTGATGGAGGAATTGCCTGCCCTCATCCGCTCATACTTTGCGGCCGACATGCGCCGGCAATCCATTTTCGGCCATTCCATGGGCGGGCATGGCGCGCTGACGCTGGCGCTGCGCAATCCCGGCCATTTCAAAAGCGTGTCAGCCTTCTCGCCGATCGTTGCGCCAAGCCAGGTGCCGTGGGGCCAAAAGGCGTTCAAGGCGTATCTCGGCAAGGATGAGGCGGCGTGGAAGGCGTATGACGCCTGCGAACTCGTAAAAGAGACGCAGCTGGACACCACCATCCTGATCGACCAGGGCGAGGATGACCAGTTCCTCGAAGAGCAGCTGCAACCTGGCCTGTTCGAAGACGCCTGCCGCGAGGCCGGCCAGCCGCTCGCTATCCGCCTGCGGCCCGGCTACGACCACTCCTACTATTTCATCTCCACCTTCATGGACGACCACATCATGCACCACGCCAAGGCGCTGTATGGATGATCGGCGCAAGCCGCGTCATCCTTCGACAGGCTCAGGATGAGGGTGTTTTGCGCTGAAATGTTTGACGCCTCGAAGCCGCCCTCACCCTGAGCTTGTCGAAGGGCGAGGGCGGTTTGGGCATGGTCTACTCCGCGGGCTGCTCGACCGAGCCGCGCTTCTTCTCTGCCGTCGTGGCCGGGCGCGACAGGGCCCAGCCAATTGCAAGCGGGATGAAGATGCCCGGCAGGCCTTCATAGATGCCGCCATGCCAGCCTAGCCCATAGCGCCAGACAAGCGCGATCGCGATCCCGCCAATCATCAATCCGATGGCGACTGTCTCGCTCACACGTCGGTTGAGCGCGTAAAGCGTCAGCAGCGGCGCGAATGCGACGGCCAGCGTCGACCAGGCAAGAATAACCAGCGTGAAGACGCTCTGGCTGCCTGAGAGGGCGATGGCGAGCGCGCCAACCGTCACGGCAGCTGTCGCCCCTTTAAGAAGATAGGGGTGCTCCATTCGCGAGGGCGTCAAATCATGCGTGATCGCGGCCGAGCAGGAGAGCACGACCGAGTCTGCGGTCGACATGGTCGCTGCGAAGATGCCGGCGAGGATGAGGCCGACAAAGACATCAGGTAGAAGCTCGAGAGCCATGCGCGGAAGGGCAAGCTCTGTATCGCCCGAGGCGAGCTCCGGCAGAAAGAGGCGCGAGAGAAGGCCGAGACCGGCCGCGAGGATGTAGAACAGGATGAAGAAGCCATAATACCAGGCGCGGGTGCGCTGCATATTGTTCTCGTCATCGAGCGCCATGAAACGCACCATGACGTGCGGTTGGCCGACGACCGAGAAACCTGCCGCGAGCCAGCCGAGCACGAAGAAGCCAAAAGCCAAAGCGCCTGTGCCGACCAACTCATCGGGCTGGGGCAGCAAATTCATGTAGCGGCCTTCGTCCAGAGGCTGCATCGCGGCGAACGCTTCGCCAAGGCCGCCCTGGTCGTAAAAGGCGACGATGGCGAGGATGATCAGCGCGATCAGCATCGAAATGGACTGGATCGCGTCCGTCCAGATCGACGCGCGGATCCCGCCCGCAATTGAATAGGCAAGGATCATCGCGGCGACCGAAATGGCACCGATGCGCGGATCAATGTCGAGGACGCCTTCCAGCGCCTTGCCGCCTGCGGAAATCTGAGCCGCTGCATAAGCGCCGAGGAAGACCACCATGACGACCGCGGCTATGCGGCGCCAGTAGATGAAATCATCGCCATACCAGCGCGACAGGACAGACGCGAAAGAGGCTTCCTTGGTCACGCCCGTCGCATTGCGCAGCTTTTTGTGAATGAAAGTCGAGCCGATATAATCGCCGACAATCCAGCCAAACATCAGCCAGAGCGCCGATAGGCCGGTGGCATAGGCATAGCCGATTACACCGATGAAGAGGTAACCGGAATTGTTCGTCGCGACAGCGGAGAGGCCTGTCAGCCAGGGCGAGACGCTCTGGCCGGCGAGATAATAATCGGTCCGCTCGCCTGTCGCCTGCCTTGCCGAGGCGAGCCCGACAATCAGGAATATGGCGAGGATGATGAGAAAGCTTGCAATGATCATTCGTCTTCTTCCGCTGAGGCCATCCAGGCGAGGAACAGGTCGAACTGTTCATTGGTCTCTTCGCCGCGCGGATCGAATTCCGACAGGGCGAGACTGGTTGCCTGGGTGGCGTTAAAGGGTTCTTTTTCGTCTCCGGAGACGGCGTCTGTGTTGACGGCTCTGGTCAGCATGATGGCGGCGAGCAGGGCAAGCGAGCCCGCTGCGAAGGCGAAAAGGCCTGCCGCACCAAGCGGTGTCGACATGACGACGCCGGCAACCACCGGTCCGATAATCGAGCCAATGCCCCAGATCACGATGATGCCCGCCATCATGGAGGTCGCCTGGTCGGATCTTGCCCTGTCTGCTGCATGCGCCACAGCAACGGCATAATAGGAGAGTGCGCCCATGCCAAATGTGAAGCCGAGGATGAGGATGAGACTTTTCGGGATGACGGCGCTGAACAGCGCCAGCGCCAGCGCCGATGCTGCGCCGATGATGCCCGTCGCTGCGATCACAAGCCGCCGGTCGACCCGGTCTGAGATGAAGCCTGCCGGCCACAGCCCGATCATTGCGCCTGCGAGAAGCGCGCCATTGAAGTTGGCCGCAAAGACAGCAGGGCTTTCGGGCGCGACTGATTGCGCAAAGACGGGGTAAAGCTGGGCCACCGCATTGTTGACCGCCCCGGCACAGAGCGCTGCAAAGGCCGCGGCGGGGGCGTATTTCAGGATCTTGCGGGGCCCGAAAGGCGTGCCGGTGCTGATTTCAGGCTGCGAACGGTTGGTTGCCGTGATCGGCATGATGGTCAGCGCGAAAAGAACAGCGACCAGCATGAATCCCGCGACGCCGTTCGCGCCTGCCATAACGGCGAACGGACCGGCAATCGCGCCAATCTTGGCCACCACATGATAAAAGCCGAGGATGGTGCCTCGGCGATTGGATGGTGAACTGTCTGCGATCCAGCTTTCCCCGGCTGTGAAGAGGGCCGCGGTACTCGCGCCAATCACGGCCTGAACGAAGGCCCATCCGATAACGCTGACGCCGAGGGTGAAACTCAGCGAGGCAATCACCGCAAGCGCGGCGAAGAAGGAAAAAGAGCGGATGTGCCCAATCCGTGAGATCTGCGCTGGCGAGAGGATGGCTCCTAGAAGGAACCCTCCGGCATAGAATGCCGCAACCAGACCAAGGGCGGCATTCGATGCGCCGGAGGCCTGCAGGCTCAGCGCGATCATCACGGAAAGGGCAGCCGCTGCACCCTGTAGCAGGGTGAGCGCACTCACGATGGCGAGAACGTTTCGGTATAGACCGAGCGTTTCCCGCCATCCTGAATTTGGTTCGTCAGCTGGCGCTGAATATGGCATCAGGCAGCTTCGGGGACCGGGCTATCCTGAGCAGGCAGAGAGCGTGGCTCATAGTCTTCGACCAGCGCCTTATGCAGCGTCTTGACGGCGCGGTCATAGTCTTCCTCGGCGACGATCGCCTGAAGGTCGACATTGCGGGTCAGATGGTGAAGGCCAAGCAGGCGGATGCCGGCATTGAACAGGGCGGCACTGGCCCGGGCTGTGAGGCCGTCAACTTCGAGGCTGGAGCCGATCACCGAGACGATCGCGACCTTGCGGATCGAGACTTCGGCGTTCGGGAAAGCGGCTTCCAGATCGGCTGCCGCCTTCTGCAGCGCATCGCGCGTACAGTTCACATAGTGGGTGATCGTGTTGGCGTTCGAATTCTTGGTGACGATCCAGATATTGTGACGCGTCAGCACTTTCAGCGCTTCGGCATCATAGCCTTTCACGCCGACCATATCCTGTTCGAACAGCTCGAAGCAGAACAGGCTCTTGATGCCGGTCACGATTTCGGCGCGCGGTTCTTCCGGGCGGAAGTCATCGGTGATGATCGTGCCTTCATCGCTCGGATCGAACGTGTTCTTCACGCGCAGGGGCACGCCCGCCTGGCGCAGGCCCTTGGCGGCTTTCGGGTGAACCGCTTCCATCCCCATATTGGAGAGCTGGTCGGCGACATCATAATTGGTCTTGCCGATCTTGCGCACCTTGTCATCGCCAACCAGTTTCGGGTCGGCGCTGGAGAGGTGGAACTCCTTGTGGATGATCGCTTCCTTGGCGCTGGTCATCGCGCCGATGCGGGAGAAAGTGACCTCGGTGTAGCCGCGGTCATATAGCTTCACCATGCCTTCCAGACAGCTTGCATAGCCCGTGGTGATGGGCAGCGTGGTGGCAAAATCGATGCCCTTGAACGAGGTCTCTATGCGCTCGTCCAGGGTCAGCTTCTCATCATCGCGCCAGCCTGTCAGGTCGACGAACTGGGCGTTGATGTCGTGCTGGCGAAGCAGCAGCGTCGTGTTGTGAGCCGAATGGGCCTCGCCCAGGGCGGCGAGCATTTCGCGCACGGTGAGCAGGTGTTCGTCGAGCCGGAACTGGCCATAGGAACAGAGCCTGTGCAGGTCGATCAGGCAGTTGCGGACGCCTTCGACGCGTTCAAGCACGAAATTGTCGGCAATCTTGCGGTCGGAATGTTCGCCGAACACTTCGGCATTTTTCTCGCGCATGGCCTGTGACAGATCGGTCAGCGCCTCGCTCCACTCCCACTTGTTCTCGGCGCTGGCGAACAGGCCGTAGACGCCCGGCTTGCCGGACTTCTTGTGCTCAAGCAGGAGGTCGGTCATCCCGGCATAGGCCGAAACGACGAAGATGCGGTTGTACAACTCATCCCCGGTATGTCCGTTGATCAGGACATTATTGAGAATGACTTCAGTGTTCGCGATCGACGTTCCGCCGATCTTTTCAACAGTATGGGACATGGACTGTCTCTCGATTGGTCTGGTTGCTGGGTTGGCCAGCCTGCCGGTTCTGAACGGCAGGCCAGCCTCCCCTCTGTCGACAGCCTAACCGGCTGTCTCGAGATCTTCCGGCGCAGCGTAGGAGCCGTCAGCCTGGTGCACTTCCTTGCCGGTAACCGGCGGATTGAAGCAGCAGGCCATGTGAAGCTCTTCTTCTGCGCGCAGGATATGCTGGTCATGCAGGTTCAGGCCATACATGACGCCGGGCTTGATTTCATGGGTCTCGCCGGTGGCGATATCCGTGATCGAGCCCTTGCCTTTCATACAGTACACACTCTCGAAGTGGTTCTTGTAGTGAAAGGTGTGCTCCGAGCCGGCTTCCAGCACGGTGATGTGGAAGCTGAAGCCCATCTTGTCGTCTGCGAGCAGCATCCGGTAGGACGTCCACTTCGCATCCGAAACGGCGCGGTCTGTGTTCTTGATCTCATTGAGGTCGCGTACAATCATCAGTTTACTCCGCTGCAATCTTGTTGGTTTCGGTGACTTCGCGCGCGGCATCGAGCAGGATGTCGAGGCCTTTGCGGAACATGTCGACCGGTGTTGTGAGAGGGGCGAGCACCTTGACGACTTCATCGTCGGCGCCAGAGGTCTCGATGATGAGGCCTTTCTTGAAAGCCCGTCCGCAGATTTCCGAGGCCAGCTCGCCTGAGCCGACATCGAGGCCCTGCATCATGCCGCGGCCCTTGAGGTTGGCGCCCGGAATGAGGTCTGCAATCTTCTGCAGGCCTTCTGTCAGGATATCCGAGGTCTCGCGGACCTGTTTCTGGAAGCTGTCATCGCTCCAGAATTTCTCAAGCGCGACGCGTGCCGTCACGAAGGCGTGGTTGTTGCCGCGGAACGTGCCGTTGTGCTCGGCCGGTTTCCAGATGTCATGCTCCTTCTTGAGAAGGACGCAGGCAAAGGGAAGACCCATGCCGGACAGCGATTTGGCTTGCGTGATGATGTCCGGCTTGATGCCGGCAATCTCGAAGCCGAAATAGTCGCCTGAGCGGCCACAGCCGGACTGGATGTCATCGACGATGAGCAGCGCGCCATGCTTTTCGGCGAGGCGGGCAATACCCTGCATCCATTCCTTCGAGGCAGCGTTGAGGCCGCCTTCGCCCTGGATCGGCTCGAAGATGAAGGCCGCTGGAGCATCGACGCCCGAAGACGGATTGTCGAGCATGGTCTCGATTTGCGCGAGCGTGTCGACATCGTCGCCGAAGGCGCCAGCATAAGGCATGTGTGTCGTGCCTGTCAGGCCGACGCTGCCGGTGCCGGAACCGCCGCGCTTGCCGGAATTGCCGGTCAGCGCAAGGGCGCCCATAGTCATGCCATGAAAGCCGTTGGTAAAGGCGATCACATTGGTGCGGCCCGTGACTTTGCGGGCAAGTTTGACGGCGGCTTCGACGGCGTTCGTGCCGGTTGGGCCAGTCATCATGATCTTGTAGTCTTCCATGCCGCGCGGCTTGAGGATCTTGTCCTCGAAAGCGCTCAGCCATTCGGCCTTCGCATCGGTGTACATATCGAGACCGTGGGCGATGCCATCACGGCTGATATGCTCGATGAGGGCGGCCTTCATATCCGGATCATTGTGCCCGTAATTGAGGGTCGAGCACCCGGCAAGGAAGTCGATATAGGT
>NZ_JBARZC010000484.1:0-4389 GCF_049649345.1 Henriciella sp.
CTGCGCCCGCTTTTCATCGGCCCGGCCAAGGTCGAGGCGAAGATTTTGAAGTTCGGCAAGACGGTCTGCTTCTCCGAAGCCCGCTGCCTCGAACCGGACGGCAAAGTGGTCGCCACGGCGACTGCCACCGCCGCGCCGAAGCCCTTCAAGCGGTTCTGAAAAGGCAATCAGTCTTGGGGTTGATCATGATCAAGACCGGTTTGATTATTTAACTTGAATAATTTCCAATCGGGGGCATTTAGCGAAGTTGCGCGACGCCAGCGCGGGCAAAACCCTGATGTCCTTCCGGGCGGCGACCCGGTCCTTTCAGGAGTCTGCCGGCCATGATGCTGGTTCCCTGCTACCTCGCCGCTTCCAACATTGAAGGCCTCGGCGTCTATTCCCGCGAACCGATCATGAAAGGTCAGCTGATCTGGCGCTTTGATCCACGGATCGACCGGATGATTTCCCTCGACAGTTTTTCAGATGCTGATGAGCGCCTGTCGAACTTTCTCAACCGCTACACTTATGTGCCGCATTTCGACCGGACCGTCTGTATCCTGGACGGCGATGAGGGTCGCTATATGAACCATAGCGAGACCCCGAACACCGATTTCTCATCAATCGATGCAGGTTATGCCTTGCGCGAAATACCTGCCGATGAAGAGCTGATCTGTGACTATCGCGAGTTCGACATGACTGCTGATCACATGATGGCTTCAATCAGCCCGCTTGGACGGCAGCTATCTCTGGACGCCGTTCGCCTCATGACCGCCAATAGCCCGGCCAGCGCAAATGGTCAGCTGGGCCATTAGGCCTGTTTTCGGGGCGAGCGCGTCTAGAGCGCGCTCGTCGCGCAGACATAGAGCACCATCAGCGTGCCAACCAGACCGACCGTCCAGACCACGGTCCGGATAACCGGAACACCGAGAAGATAGATCGGCGCATAGGCGAGCCGTGCCCAGAAATAAAGCGCCGCACCTAGCGTCGTCAGCGAGTTCGACAAGCCGGCCGTCTCGACGATCAGGATCGCGAAGCCGAAGATGACGAGACCTTCGATATGGTTGGCGATTGTCCGCTTTGCCCGGCCGCCAAACACATTCGGTTTGGCTGGCTCGTCACGCGGCCCGAGGCCGTAAGACATGCCGTTTGCGACAACCGTGTTCGTTGCCTGAGCGACCAGAAGTCCGATCAGGATCACGATCGATCCGAACAGATAGAGTAGTTCCTGAGACACGCGTTTTCCTCCCGCAGCCATGATCAGAGCCGCGAGCCTAATCTGCTTCGCCAGGCCTTGTCATTCCCTAAGAAATAACCAGTGAATTCAATCCATTGCCTCGACGCGCATATAGATGCCTTCGCGCTCACCCACGCGTCGCTCGACCAGAAGCCGCGCAACCTGATGATCATCGACAAAGGCATTGCCGGAGACGCTGTCGAGCAGCGCCTTGGCGAGATTGTCCAAGTCCATCCAGGGCGGGTCGCCTGTATATTCCATGACGATGTGGACGGCATAATCGCCGTGCCCGGGGCGAAGGGGGGTAAAGTCCTTGCGGAAGAACTCCCTGAGCAGCGGCTTGTAATACTTCGCCTGCGTCGTCAGCCCGAAGCAGCGCACTTCCAGCGCGCCCTCATCAGTGATCCGTGCGCGCACCTTGCCGTTCTTGATCCAGTTGTCCAAGGCTAGACCCGGTCCGTCAGGTCGCGCTCGCGCATGCGCGCCTCGACACCCATCTTTGCGTGTTTTAGGCCCAGCCCCGTTGCCCCGCGTACAATTCTGATCGCCTCGATCTTCTTGCGCGCATCAATCGCGGCATCGACCTGCATTTTCTGGCTCGGCGAAAGGGACGCCATGGCCGTCGAGATATCAGCCTTTTCGCTTTCGGTCGGCGTCCCGGATCCGCTGGCAATCGCGCCAAGCAGGAAGGCGATGACGGCGACAGTGACGATGGTGATCAACACCGCCGGATCGAAGATGGTGGAGAGATAGTCGTCCATGCTGCAATCCTAGCGCAGGCCGCCCGGAACGAAAACAATAACCCGCTCGTCAGCCTACCGGATTGAGCACGATGGCGTTCGCATCTCCATCCGAGCGCCGCCAGGTAACGCTGCCATCATCATTGATCGTGTAGGTGGCCGCGCCTCCAGCCGCGCGGAAAACGTTGGGCGAGAAGCCATCACGGCGATAGGTATGAAAGGCACCGGGGGCCGAGCCAACATCATGTGCCCGAACTTGCATCTGGTTGGGCCCCTGCATCACGAATTCATTGCGCCGCCCGCTATTGCTCGCGAACACGTAATACGAGCCGAAAACCTTGTCGTTTCCGATCGGCGGAGGAAACGCGCCAGTCACCTGCCCCGTACTTCCGCGGACATAGGAAATGCCGGTAAGGTCGCTGCCGATCCCGGCACCAGCCGTAATCGTGAAGCCAAGATAATCGCGCGCCGGATTGATGTCGCCGCCATGCGGGTCGTACCAGAAGCCAATAACCAGGCTTGGGCCGATCTGCTTACTTGGCTTGAGGATATCCAGGGATCTGGACGACAGGGCGATGCCGGCTTTCGCAGCTGACACAACATCGAGCGCGACCCCATGATAGTCTCCGCCGAGCGCGTTGTTGGGCGCACGCCAGCAGCCATAATTGACGCCGCCCGAAAGCCCGCCCCCGAGGGAGAAGCCGTATTCTGCGCCGCCATAGGCAAAGGCCGGACGCTGGCTGCCGGTGCGCCCTGCGACCGAAACATCGACCGCCATGCCGGTCTCAAGGGCGACATTCGCAATCGCGCCAGCCTGCGCGACCGCTCCCAGCGTCCAGGTCTGGTTCTCATCAGCAAAGCAGGGGTTCACTGCCGCCTCGACTTGCTGTTCGGCGTAGGACGCGGAATGGGGCGATTTCGCCTCGAGGCCGGATTTCAGTTCCTCATCCTCATTCATGACAAGCGCGCGCTCGATCGCCGCTGAAAGCTCAGGTCCCATCGCCGCAATCCGGTCCATCGCATCGCGGCGCAGGAGTTCTTTTGTGCTCGGAACGCATATCCCCTTGATGAAATGCTCTTCCAGTCCGTCATCGCAGGACTTGCGCAAGGTCGTCACCGGGCAAGGCTTGCCGCCCTCGTTGCCACACCGCGTGCAGGCGTTGAACGTCGACGGGTCTGTGCCTGTATTGGCATTGCGATACGTGCCGGCCGGACAGCTATAGCATCGCCCGGACAGGAGGTGGTTGAAAGAGCCGTCGGGGCATCCGCTTGGCGTGCCCTTATACTTTGCCCGTGAGCGCTGCACGCTGATATTGCGGAAACAGGCCCGTGAGCCCTTCACGGTTTCGACCGAGCGTGACCAGCCCCCACACGAATAGCATTTGCCAAGGCCAATATCGAGGAAGTAGCCGCTCGGGCAATCGGTCTTGATGATGCCGGTCGGGTTGCGTGGTCCTGAGGCGCGTTTGTACTCGCGCCCGCCGGGCCGCTCGCAGGCCTGCGCGCTATCCACGGCGAAGATCGTCCGTTTGGGGTGGCTTGAAGGGCAGGACCAGCAATCGCCGCGTCCGATATCGAGGAATGAACCGGGATAGGCCTGAGGACAACTTTGCGTCGCCCCCTCATAGACAGCCGGTTCAGCAGAGGCCGCCTGCCCACCTGCGAAGATAGTCAGTATGGCTATAACAAAAGTTAGAGCCGCCAGCTTAGCATAGCTCGCCCATTCGGCACGCTCCAGCGTGTTTCTCAAGTCCATGATATTCCCCCTCCCGCTCAAACAGCTTGTCAAAAGCCTGGAACACTTCGCCTGAACTTAACAACTCCATGGCGTTATATTCCATTCATGGCGGAATGAATTCGCCAAGTCACTCAAATTCATCGATTCAACCTTCTACCCGGCACGCGCCGATCACGCCGCGAAAGCTGAATTGAGCGTGACATTCGCGCCACAAATTCCGGTGTCGTCCGGACGTCACAAGACCGTCGCGTATCTGTCGCGAATCCCGAATACGAGCCCCGCAAACGCCACCAGAAAGCGGAGCCTCCCAATGAAAGCCTTCCTCTATCATTCCACCGCGCTTGCCCTGCTCGCCGCGCTGGCCGCCCCTGCGATTGCGCAGGAGACCAGCGAGACCGAACTTCGCCAGTCTACGGTCACCGTGACCGTCCAGAAGCGCGAAGAGAATCTGCGTGATGTCCCGGTCGCCGTCTCGGTCGTCGACCAGACGCTGCTTGATGATCTGGGTCTGGACGAGTTCAGCGATCTTGCGCGCTTTGTGCCGGGCTTCGAGGTCCAGGAGCAGAGCCCGAACAATCCCGGTTTCGTCATCCGCGGCATCACCTCCGACAGCGGCGAAGCGAATATCGAGCCGCGTATCGCCATCTTCCAGGACGGCGTCTCGCTGTCGCGTTCACGCGGATCCATCGTCGAAC
>NZ_JBARZC010000485.1:0-2504 GCF_049649345.1 Henriciella sp.
GCTATAGGCTTTGCCTTGAGGAGAGAGCATGAAGTTTCTTGTCACCGGGGCTGCCGGCTTTATCGGTTCGCGCATAGCAAAAGCCTTGCTGGACGAGGGACATGAGGTCATCGGGCTCGACAATCTCAATACCTATTACGATGTCACTCTGAAGCAGGAGCGGCTGCATGAGTTGCAGCGGTCGAGTGCGTTCAAATTCTACAAGCTGGACATTGCCGATCATGAGGCTCTGCTTGCGCTTCCTGAGCGTGACACGATCCACCGGGTGATCCATCTCGCGGCCCAGGCCGGCGTTCGCTACTCGCTGGAAAATCCTTTCGCCTACGCCGAATCGAACATGACCGGCCATTTGTCGGTGCTGGAATTCTGCCGCCGGGCAGCCAAGGCCCCGCTTCTCATCTACGCCTCTTCAAGCTCGGTCTATGGTGACGACGCAGTCGCGCCGTTCAGCGAAGATGCGAATGTCGACCGGCCCGTCTCGCTTTATGCCGCAACCAAGCGGGCCGATGAGCTGATGAGCCAAGCCTATGCCAAGCTCTACGACATCCCGCAGATCGGTGTCCGCTTTTTCACTGTTTATGGTCCCTGGGGCCGGCCGGACATGGCCTACTGGTCCTTCACTGACCGCATCCTGCGCGGCGAAACCATCCGCGTTTTCAATGGTGGCAAGATGAAGCGGGACTTCACTTTCATTGATGATGCGATGCGCGGCCTGAAAGCCATAGCCACGCGCCGGGCGATATTTTCTGACGGTCAGCTGTCCCACAAGCTCTACAATATCGGCCACAACGAACCCGTCACATTGATGGACTTCATTGCAACCATTGAGAAAGTGACCGGCAAGAAAGCCCGCATCGCGCTCGAGCCGATGCAGCCGGGCGATGTGACAGAGACCTGCGCTGACATCTCCAGAATGCAGGCCGATTACGGGTACAATCCTCAAGTCACGCTCGAAGAGGGTATCGGCAAATTCGTTGAGTGGTTCCGCACCCAGCGCGTGGCGGCAGGGCCCGCTATACGTTCTTTCTGATGTCCGAGGGGCTCTCCCGACTGCCGACATCTGGCGATGTGAAAGCCGCCGCCCGGCGCATTCATGACCATGTAGGGCGGACCCCGGTCCTGCAGAACGAAGCGCTGAACGAGCGCGCCGGCGCCAACTTGTTCCTGAAGTGCGAAAATCTGCAGCTGACGGGAAGTTTCAAGATCCGGGGCGCCACCAACCGCCTGTTGCAAATACCACAGGATCAGCGCGCGGCTGGCGTTGTTGCCTTCTCCTCTGGCAATCATGCGCAGGGTGTTGCGCGCGCGGCGCGCGTCCTGAACATGCCCGCGCTCATTGTCATGCCGTCCGATGCGCCACGGGTCAAAGTCGAGGGCGTCGAAGCAGATGGCGCCGAGATCCGGCTCTATGACCGCAATTCCGAAAGCCGTGAGGAGATTGCCGCGCAGGAGGCGGCAGCTCGCGGGGCGGTCCTGGTTCCAAGTTTCGATGATCCTTTCATTATTGCAGGCCAAGGCTCTGTTGGCGTTGAGCTAGGCGAGCAGATGCGGGCAGCGGGTCAGCAACTCGACCATATTATTTGCTGTGCGGGCGGCGGCGGACTGATTACCGGTCTGGCGCTTGGCTACAGCGCTTTTGATGCGGACACAAAAATCTGGACTGCCGAGCCTGAGCAGCATGATGACTGGCGCCGGTCTCTTGCTTCAGGCGCGCCGGTATCGAATGCGCCCGGCACGCGCTCGATCTGTGACGCCATCCTGACGCCGTCGCCGGGTGAGCTCACCTGGGCGCTCGGCAAAGGGCGTTTGACCGGCGGCTGCGCGGTTGACGATGATCAGATCAGGGACGCGATGCGCCAGGCCTTCCGGCACCTGAAGCTTGTCGTCGAGCCGGGCGGCGCGGCCGCGCTCGCTTGCGCGCTGCATGATCTTCCTGCCGAGGCCCGAGGCAAGAATGTCGGGATTGTACTTTCGGGCGGGAATGTCGATCCGGCGCAGTTCGCCGGCATCATCTCCGCCTAGTTCTCTTTCAGAATCCGCGCCTTGTGGCGCTGCCAGTCGCGTTTCTTCGCGGTCTCCCGCTTGTCTGGCGCGCGCTTGCCGGTCGCGATGCCGATAAGGAGCTTGGCAATCCCGCGCTCGTTGAAATAGAGCTTCAAGGGCACAATCGTTCGGCCCGCCCGCTCAACAGACTGCGCCAGACGCGACACCTCCCGCTTGGAGACGAGCAATTTTCGGCGCCGCTTGGGATCGTGGTTGAACTGGTTGGCGCCTTCATAGGGCGGGAAGTCGGAATTCACGAGCCAGAGCTCGCCATTCTCCACGGCGGCGTAGGATTCAGCAATATTCGCCCGGCCATTGCGAAGCGATTTGACCTCGCTGCCAGCGAGCACGAGCCCCGCTTCGAGCGTGTCTTCGACGTGATAGTCGAACCGGGAGCGGCGGTTCTCGGCGACGAGTCCGTCCTGACGGCCTTTGATCTGATTCTTCTTCGACATGCCTGA
>NZ_JBARZC010000486.1:0-1700 GCF_049649345.1 Henriciella sp.
GCTTCAACCCGTTCAAATTCGGACTGGTGGCGGCCTCGGACACCCATGTCGCGGGCGGCGCCTATGCCGAGAATGACTACTGGTCAAAGGTCGGCATCATCGACGGCCTGCCTGTTGCGCGGGGCTCTGTCCCCTTCATCACGTCCAAAGGCTGGGACGAACAGCCCGAAAACCAGATCACCCGTAACGCGGATGAGTGGTTCTCGCGTTGGGCGGCCTCCGGCCTGACCGGTGTCTGGGCAGAAGAAAACACGCGTGAAGCCATCTTCGACGCCTTCCGCCGCAAGGAGACATTTGCGACGACCGGCCCGCGCATCAAGGTCCGCTTCTTCGCCAGCTTCGACTATGAGGATGGCCTCGCAGACGATCCCGACCTTGCCGCAAAGGCTTACGACCAGGGCGTGCCGATGGGCGGCAACCTGATCGGCGATGGCCGCGCGCCGGCCTTCATCGTCTGGGCCCAGCGGGATGCCAATTATGGCGCCGCCCTGCAGCGCGCGCAGGTCGTTAAAGTCACCGCCGATAGCGAGACCATCTTCGATGTCGCCTGTCACACAGGCGAACCAGACCCGGCCACCCATCGCTGCCCGGACAATGGCGCGAGCGTCGATCTTGCCAACTGCACCCCGCAGGGCGATGGCGCAGCCGAGCTCAAAGCCATGTGGCGCGATCCGGATTTCGATGCGGATGAGCGAGCGAGCTATTATGTCCGCGTGCTGGAGAACCCGACCTGCCGCTGGTCGACCTGGGAAGCTCTGGAAGCTGGTACGCCGCCGCGCCCGGACCGGCCGCAGACCATCCAGGAACGCGCCTACACCTCCCCCATCTGGTACACGCCCGGAAACTGAATGACGCGTCTTCTCCGCGAACCACTGGTGCACTTTATCGTGCTCGCCGGGCTGATCTTTGCCGCCTGTGGCTGGTTTTCACAGCGGGCACAAAAGGCAGAGGCGACGATCACGGTAACAGAGGCCGACATCGAGCGGATGTCCGCGCTCTATGCGATCGAGGCCGGCAATCTGCCGACCAGCGACGATCTGCGCGCGATGATCGCAGACCATGTGCAGCAGGAAGCGCTCGCCCGCGAAGCGCGTAAGCTCGGCATGGCACACGGGGACACGGTGATCGAGCGGCGCCTCGCGCAGAAAATCACCTTCATGCTGTCCGGCATGGACCGGCTCCAGCCGCCGGCGGACGAAACGCTCGCCGCCTGGTATGAGACCAATGCAGACCGCTTCACAGAGCCGGCGCGCTGGTCCTTCCAGCATGTCTATTTCTCCGATCCGGCAGACCCGCGCCTTGGCCCGGCGCTCGCCTCCTTGAACGGCGATGCGGCGACTGGCTGGCGCCAGCTCGGCGATCCGTTCATGCTCCAACGCGAATATGGCTCGCTTCCTGCCCGCGAAATTGTTCGCCAATTCGGGGCGGCATTTCTGGCCAAACTAGAGACGCTTGAAGCAGACCCAGGCGCCTGGCAAGGCCCTGCCCGTTCGTCATTCGGCGCGCATCTTGTTCGCATCATCGACAAGACCGAGGCCCGCCTGCCGCCGCTCGAACAGGTTCGCCCGGCCGTCGAGGCCGCCTGGAAAGAAGAGATGCAGCGCGAGAGGACCGCCGAGGCGATCGACGAGATCGTCGGCAAATATGATGTCGTGATCGCAGGCGCGCGCGAATGAGCCTGCCCCGACTAGCCTTCATCC
>NZ_JBARZC010000487.1:0-3491 GCF_049649345.1 Henriciella sp.
TCGCCATCGCACGCATGGCCGCTCACATAACCTATGTTTCCGAAGGCGCCCTGAAGCGGAAATTCGATCGCGGCCTGCAGGACCGGGACAAGACGAGTTTCAGCTTCGATGCCGATTTCCAGGTCGAATCCTATCTGCGTCATCAGGGCCATTCCTTCGTCGACCGGTTTGACGCCAATTCCTATCTCTATGTGACGCGGGCCATGGATTATTACGATCTTGCCGCGCGGTATGGCGGGCGGCTGGCCGATGCCTTCGTCAATACGCCGGTGCGCTTCTGTCTCTTTTCGTTTTCGTCTGACTGGCACTATCCCCCGCAATCAACGCGTGAGATCACGCGGGCACTGGCGGCCGCGGGCGCTGAGGTGAGCTATCTCGAGATCGAGACCGACAACGGACATGACGCGTTCTTCCTCGAAGAGCCTGTCTTTGAAGACGCGCTCGCGGGATTTTTGAGCGCCAATGCAGACAAGCGGGGCATCTGATGGCGGACGTCGGGAAGCTGCGCGCAGACCATGAAGCGATTGCCGCCATTGTCCCGCAAGGGGCCCGCGTCCTCGATGTCGGCTGCGGCAATGGCGACCTTCTGCAGCTTCTGCGGGAGCGCAAGCAGGTGGATGCGCGCGGGCTCGAACTGTCGAGCGAACTGGCAGGCCTGGCGCTGGCGCGTGGGCTCTCCGTGATCCAGGGCGACGCCGACAGCGATCTGGAAGTGTTTCCGGACGATGGGTTTGATGTATCGATCCTGTCCAAGGCCATCCAGCAGATGCGCCGGCCGGACTTCGTTCTTGAAGAACTCTCGCGCATCGCGCCCGATGTCGTCGTGTCTTTCCGCAATTACGGGCTGTGGTCGCGCCGGCTGTCACTGCTGCAGTCTGGCCGCATGCCGGGCCACCGCGTCTGGCATGACGAGGCCGCTCTCCACCCGTCGACGGCCCGGGATATGATCGAGCTGTGCCGGGAGCTGGGCCTCGAAACCGTCGCCATGGCGCCTGTCAATGCCGGCAAGGTCGGCACGTTCAGGGAAAACGGATTGTCCCGGCTGAACTGGGCGGCTGACGAAGTCATCCTGCACCTGCGCCGGGCATAGAAAAGCCGGCCGGGCCCTGACCCCCGACCGGCTCTTACACAATCCTCAAGGGACCGTGCGTTTGTCCTAGCTGCTTAGCGCTTGTTCGTTCTTCTCGCCGGTGCGGATGCGAATGACCGAATCGAGGCCAGAGACGAAAATCTTGCCGTCGCCGATCGTGCCGGTGTTTGCCGCGCCCATGATCGCTTCGACCAGACGGTCGATGTCGCCCGCGGCGCAGGCCACTTCGACTTTGACTTTCGGCAGCAGACGAACTTCGTATTCAGCGCCGCGATAGACTTCCGTTTTGCCTTGCTGGCGCCCATAGCCGCGCACTTCTGAGACTGTCAGGCCAGCTACGCCCGCCTCGCTCAACGCGTCTATGACAGCATCCAGCCGGCTTGGCTTGAAGATGGCAGTAATCAGTTTCATGGCCCCAGAGCCTCCCATTGTTCAACTTCGCCAACAAAGCGCGTGGCGCGTGCAGGGTCAACGCGTGTTTTCCGCCGATTTTCAACGCATTCCAGCTCTGCCTCTTTTCTAGGCAGTTGTGCTGCACCTTTGCGCCTCGCTGCAAGAGAGGTCGCAGGGGCGACCGCTCCGCTACCCGGCTTAGCATACATTCTCTTTGTTGCCTCGACCAAAACAACCCCGCCGAGACCTGGAGCGAAAATCTGACCGACTTTCTCCCATGCTTCGGCGCCAGAAACGAAAAACCCGTATTTCACCGGCGGCATATGCACAGCCGTCGTACTGGCTGTGACCTGTAGCAGGTGATCGTTCAGATAGGTAATCAGCTGGCGGCGCGTCCACGGACGGCCATGGCCGAACGGCGTGCCTTCGATGAGCGACCAGCTGCTCTTTCGGTTGGCCACGGCAACCAGCATCCGCCCTTCCGGCGCGAGCAGGCGCCAGGCCTCCCGCAGCACGGCGCGCGGGCTGTCAGCTTCCTCGATCGCGTGGAGCAGGATGATGCGATCGAAGACCCCGTCAGCAAAAGGCAGGCGGTCCTCTTCGGCCAGACAGGTGGAGATGCCGCGGTCTGAGGCTGCCCAGCTGGTTTCCTTGCCCATATGCGGCGTTGCAGAAATGCAGGCCTTGCTCGTCGCGGCGAACCCGGTGAGCAGCGGCCGGGCATAGCCCATGCCGAGCAGGTTGAGCCCAGCACAGTCGCCCCACAGGTCTCCGAGGCGTTTCAGCATCAGGAACTGAGCCGCCTTTCCGAGCCGGCTGGCATAGAAGTCTTCAAGATCGCCGGCGCGCAGTCGCATGAAACCTCTTGTTTCGTAAAGCCATCATGTCGTTAAATAGGGTCATGATAGATGTACACCAATTCCCCTGCCTGAATGATAATTACGGTTTCCTCGTCCATGACAGGGCCTCCGGCGAGACCGCAGCTATCGATACGCCCGATGGCGGCAAGTATCTCAGCGAGGCCGAAAGCCTCGGCTGGACCATTACCGCGATCTGGAACACGCATTGGCATCCGGACCATGCCGGCGGCAATCTGGCGATCAAGGAAAAGACAGACTGCAAGATCTTCGGTCCGGCCGGCGAAGCGGAGAAAATTCCGGGCATCGACCAGCCCCTGAGCGGGGGCGATACGGTCAAGCTCGGCGAATGGACAGCAAAAATCATCGATGTGCCCGGCCACACGCTGGGCCATATCGCCTATCATATCGCCGATGCGGAGCTTGCCTTTGTCGGCGATGCCCTCTTCGCCCTTGGCTGCGGCCGCGTCTTCGAGGGCGACCCGAAAATGATGTGGACGAGCCTGTCGCGTCTCAAGGAACTGCCGCCGGAAACGACGCTCTATTGCGCGCATGAATATACAGAAGCGAATGCGAAATTCGCCGTCACCGTCGATCCGGATAATGCCGCGCTCGCAGCCTATGCAAGCGATGTCAGGATGAAGCGCCAGCGCGGCGACTGGACGGTGCCGACGACGCTTTCCAGGGAGCTGAAGGCCAATCCGTTCCTGCGCGCAGACGATGAGGCGCTGCAGGCGGCCATGGGCCATCCCGGCGATCCGGTCTCGACCTTTGCGGAAATCCGGTCCCGCAAGGACCATTTCTAGGCGATGGCAGGCCTCTCAGGCGACCTTGGTGCCAATGAAATCATCCGCTTGCTCAGGCTGACACCCCATCCTGAAGGCGGCCATTACACTGAAGTCTATCGTGCCGAAGGCGACGGCCGCGCCGCCTGCACGACGATCTATTATCTGCTTCAGGCTGATGAAGTCTCGGCCTGGCACCGAGTTGACGCCGATGAGGTCTGGGCCTGGCATGCCGGCGGGCCGCTCTCGCTCACCCTGTCGCCGCCGGATGGCAAAGGCGCGAGCGCCCACACGCTCGGGCCGGAATTGCGGGCCGGGCAGGAGCCGCACATCGTCGTCCCGAAGCTTCACTGGCAGACCGCCGAA
>NZ_JBARZC010000488.1:0-3561 GCF_049649345.1 Henriciella sp.
CGCCAACCCGGCCGGCTGGCGCTCAGTTGTCTGGACTGTTCTGGACCTCATCCAGACCAAGCGCACACGGCACCGCCGCAGCGTTCATCAGGGCGAGCAGGCCCAGAACGGTTTGCAGGCCAGCAAGGCTGGCAATTACACTGAACACACTGCCCAGCAGGAGCAGAATGCCGATGATCGTATTGGACAGTGCCGTGTATGCGGCGCGCGTGTCTTCTGTCGCCATGTCGACCAGATGCGTGGACCGGCCGAGGCGCACGCCCTGATAGGCGATCATCAATGCGAAGATCATTGCGGGCAGGGCCCAGACGTCCTGAAGCAAGCCGGCTGCATGAAGGGCGAGAGTGGCAGCAAGGGCCAGCGTTGCCGCAATGGACGAAAAGACAAGCACCTTGCGGCTCGAGCGGTCTGCAAGACGGCCCCAGACATAGGAACTGAGCAGCGCTGCCCCGGATGAGGCGATAACCAGGAGGCCGAGCCCGCCGAACATGTTTTCAGCCTCATCGGCTGCGCCCAGCGCCACCATGAAGGGCGGGGCAAGCGCGGTCGAAATGAGCAGGCCGCGCGCCGCGATAAAGCGGCGAAGCTGGGCATCCTCTTTCAGGAGTGAGAGGTTCGAGAGAGCGGCCTTCATCGGATTCCTGCCGCCCTCTGTCGCGCCTTTCTCTTCGGCGAGAGTGGCGAACAGCGCTGCAGCGACAAGCCAGAGCCCTCCGGCAATCAGCAGGCCTGCGATCACGATTGTCATGCGGTCTGTCAGGCCACTCGCAAGCGCGAGGCCGAACAGGATGACGAACAAGGCAGAGAGCGAGGAGGCCGTGCCCGTCGCGGTGCCGCGGCGCGACTTGGACACGGTCTTTCCGAGAACGTCCTTGTAGGTGACCGAACAGACGCTGCGGGCGAGGGCGAGCATGGCAAGCGCCATTACAATCGCGATGCCGGCGGCATGGCCTTCAAGCGTCAGACCGGCGATGGCGATCCCTATGGCGCACAGCCCCTGAATGACGCTGCCTGCGCACCAGGCCCATTTGCGCTGCGCGAGCTGGCGGAGGCCCGCGGCGGTAAACAATTGCGGCAAGAGAGCGCCCGACTCACGCACAGGCACGAGCAGGCCGATGAACAGGGCCGGTGCGCCGAGCTGTGTCAGCAGCCAGGAGAGCACCAGTTTCGGGTCGATCAGGCCGTCGGCAGTCTTGGTCGATCCGAGCGCGGCAATGTGAGTGATGAAATTGCGCGGCTGATGATTGCAGGCGGCTTCCGGAATGTCTTTGCACACCCGGCCATCATCGTCAGATGTCAGCATGCGGTAGGCGATATCGAGGCTTTTCTGGCTCAAGACGGGTCTTTCGGTAACAATGCGGCCTGCTTGACCTAGTCCTGACGGTCAGACAGGCAATTGGTCTGTCCGGGATCAACGACGCGACGGAGGTCCGGAAGGTGCGAGTCTAGCGCGGGCTTTCTTTCCAAGACGCTCACTCGTCTCGGAACACTTAGTGTCAATCCGCCGTTAAACTGGCATGTCCGAAACGCAGCAGGTGCAGAAGAAATCCCTCCGGGACCGAGTCTCCGAGTGGGGGGAAGGCCCTTGGGCCTTACCGCTTGCGACCGCCATCGGGTTCGTCGAGAACACGATTATCGTCGTGCCCATGGAGCCAGTCTTCCTTCCATTGATGATTCTGAAGCGGAAAAAAGCCTGGCTCATCGCGGCTGCGCTTCTGCTGGGGAACGTGCTCGGCGGCGTGGTCATGTACTGGCTTGGAGCGGTCTTTGCCGAAGAGGCGATCCAGCCGCTGGTGTCAATGCTGGATGCCGAAGGCTCATACACCGAAATGATGGACAAGCTGCAGAATGACGGCTTTGCGACCCTGTTCATGATCGGCATCACACCCTTCCCGTTCCAGGTCGGTGTGGCAGCCGCAGGTGCAGCTGGCTATCCGCTCTTGTATTTCATCCTCGCCGTCGCGCTGTCGCGCTCCATCCGCTACTTCGCATTGGCCGGGCTCGTCATGGCAATTGGGCAGCGGGCCGAGGACATGCTTGAAGAGCATGAACTCGAGCTGACCGTATTGGGCGGTGTCCTGTTTGTCGGCTTCGTCGTTTATTTCCTCTTCTTCTAGGGACTTGCCGCAGGGGAGGTGCTTGCAACATGCCTCCAACTCGAAAAGACTTGGCGAAAATTATCCTGGGAGAGGAAAAGCCATGTCGAGCGCTGTGCAGGGAAGCTGCGACCCGAAAGTCGCTGAGCTGAAAGAAGAATTCGAACGCAATTTCGCCGAGCGGGGCGAGGCGGGCGCATCTGTCTGCCTCAGCGTGAATGGCGAAACGCTGGTCGATCTCTGGGGCGGTGTTGCCGACAAGGCGAGCGGCGATCCCTGGCGCGAAGACACAGTCTCGATCATCTTCTCCTGCACAAAGGCGGCGACGGCGCTCTGCGCGCATATCCTGATTGATCGCGGCCAGCTGGAGCTTCAGGCACCAGTCTCGAAATACTGGCCTGAATTCGCCAAGAACGGAAAAGAGAACACGACGGTTCAGATGATGCTGAACCATGAAAGCGCGATCCCTGCGCTGAAAGAGCCGATCAAGGAAAAGGGCTTTCTCGACTGGGACTACATGATCAAACGGATGGAGGACGAGGCAGCCTGGTGGGAGCCGGGCACGCGCAATGGCTATCACATGGTCAATTTCGGCTGGACCGTGGGCGAACTGGTCCGGCGTGTGTCAGGCAAGTCGCTCGGCAAGTTCCTCGCTGACGAGGTCGCAGGTCCGACCGGCGCAAAATTCTGGATCGGCATTCCGGACGATGCTGATCTGCATATCGCCGATATCCTGCCCTATATTCCGCAGCCGACCGACCCGCTGTCGGATTTCACGAAACTCCTGCTGTCAGAACCAACCTCGATCCAGGCGCTGTCCTTCCTCAACAATGGCGGATGGGGGGCGAATGATGCCGATGCGCACTCCGCCGAGATTGGCGGCGCCGGCGGCATTTCCAATGCGCGCGGGCAGGTGGCCATGTATACCCCGCTCGCTTGCGATGACGGGTCTCTGGTCTCACATGAGCGCCTGCAGGCGATGACCATGGTCAGCACCGCTACGCAGCGCGACGCGACCCTGCTGGTACCGACGCGGTTCGCATCCGGTTTCATGAAGTCGATGGACAATCGCGCCCTTCCAGAAGGCCAGGACCAGTCAGCGATCATGGGAGAGAAAGCCTTCGGCCATGTCGGGGCCGGCGGCCATATCGGCTTCGCGGATCCCGAATGCGGCCTCGCCTTCAGCTATACGATGAGCCAGATGGGCCGGAATCTTCTCATGAATGAGCGTGGCCAGTCGCTGATCGATGCGGCCTACCGCGCGCTTGGCTACAAGACGAATGCGCCGGGCGCCTGGATCAGGTAAAGGGCGCGCTCAGCTCGCCGCGCGCGGGCGGGCGTCTTCCAGGTCCTCGAACTCGATCTGCAGCACCATGTGCGCGTCGCCGGCCGAAAGCGGTTTGGAGTAGTAATACCCCTGAATGAAATGGCCGCCGAGATCGGTGATGAGGTCGAACTGGTCCTG
>NZ_JBARZC010000489.1:0-3667 GCF_049649345.1 Henriciella sp.
GCTCAAGAGCCGCCTGAAGCACGCGGCCGGGCGAGGGGACCCCTCCCGCAAGCAGGGGCGCATCCTGTCGACCTTAAGCCTTCTCGATGCTGCGACGATGCTCGGGGACGAAGCGCGGATGTGGCCAGAGGGGTCTCTCTTCCGGGCCACGGGGCTGCGCGACGCGGCCATGGTCGCGCTTCTCGCCCTTCTGCCGATGCGCCGGCGCGCGCTCGCGAGCCTGCGCCTCGGAGAGTCGATCCTCGTCGGCGACGACCGCATCACCGTCGCGCTGAGCGGCGCGCTGACCAAGACCGGCGTGCCGTGGGAGGCCGACGTGCCGCCGCAGAGCGACCCCTTCCTCCGGGCCTATCTCGCGGAAGCCAGGCCGGTCCTGGCCGCGCGGGGCAGGGGAAAGGATACCAGCCTCTGGCTCGACAGGACCGGCAAGCGGATGAGTGAGAACTATCTCGGATCGCGTATTGGCGGGGCAACTCTGCGGATGACTGGGGTGCGCGTTCCACCCCACTTCTTCCGGGACTCGGCGGCGACCACGCTCGTCCGGATCTCTCCGGAAGCGGCGAAGCTGATATCCTCCGTGCTGGGCCACAAGGGTCCCGGGACGGCAGAGCGGCATTACATCCACGCCCAGTCCATAGAGGCCGGGCGCGACTACGCTGCCCTGATCGCCTCCAGGAAAGGGAGGCGGTGATCCGAGCCGGCCGCTGCGCCCGAAGCTCCACTGATCGTTTGATCGGTCGTCAGCGTGTGATCCAGAGCGGCCCCGAGCGCGTCATGGCGACCGTCGGATGGGCTGTTGGCCGCCCGCGACACTCTAATCATCCTCATGGCTTTCCTCGATGTACCTCGTGAGTTCGGTTTCCGACCGTGCGTGTGCATCAAGCTCTGCTTGGGATATGCGGGCCCAGCTTGTCCCACGCACGATACTCCAACCACCTCGGCCCCCTCGCGGTGGACGACGCCAGGCCGGGTCGGGCATCTCTTGGAGATCGCGAAGTGCATCGTCGAAATTCTCGACATGAACCTCGCCGCCCTTCTCGCCGATGGTGAACGTGCCGCGCCGTTCGAGGCCGGGATGGAAGAGCGATCCATCCCGTGCCATCGGCACGAAAATGGGCTGCACATAAGTGAAGGTTGTAACCACTCCATCGTAGCTTGGACGGGCGGTGCGCCAGATTGAGGGACAGAAGCTGTCACGATCTTGCAGCCACGCCGTCGCTTCATGGGCGGGCCCGAGACCATTCTCGCGTCGCAGGATTGGGTTTTGGCCGGAAACCATGTTGCGCATCCGGCTCATCTTGACGCCGCCGAAGCGTGCGAGCGCCTCCGGTTCGATCGGGCGATCGTTGTCCAGAGCCCATCGTCCACGGGCCAAAAGCACTGTATCCTCGAGCTGAGGTTCACGCTTCGGCCCGAGCCAGGCGTCTAATGGGCAGAGTGCCAGGAAGCTCACTGCCGTCTCAACATGGCCGCGCAGCCGCGTCTCGACGGTCTTCTCGTCCTCGTGTTCCCGGGCCTCAATGTCGATGCCGTAATGTGCGTAGGCGCTCAGATTGTGCAGCAGCGCGCCCAGCGGCCACTCGCCGTAGGCACCCTGCATATTCGCCTCGAGACCTTCCTGCCAGTCGTCTCTCTCACTGGCGAACGAACCGATCAGCCGCTTCATACCGGCGTTGGCATCCTCGGCCCTGACGATCCTAGTCAGGAAGTCGCCGGCGGCTTGGACCAACTGCACGAGCGTCATGGCAGGATCGTTTTCGTGGTCGTACCCATTCTCGAACTCGCGGATACGCTCCTCGAAATCCATGTCTCGCGGCAACTTGGTCATGCACGGCCTCCCAGCTTGCGAATTTTGTAGATCAGGCTCTCGCGCGCCGCATCCAGCCGCGCGGCATTGGTCTTCGTCGACAAGAGTGCCTTTGGCTTGCGACCGAGAAAGTACGCGATGCGCTCGCCGCTGGCGCCGCTCGGATGCGGCAGGCCGCTCAGGACCTGCGCCCTCGGAATGCCCGCGCGGGACGCAGCCCACTCCAAAGCCTCGCCAACTTTGGGGCCGAGCGGCACGTAGAGCGCATCTGGCAACTGCCGCATCTCCTCAACGAGCCAAGTGTTAAGCTGCCCTTGCAGGACGGGAACGCGCGTCATGGTCGGCGCGCCGGAGTAATTCTTTCCGTCGACAAGACCGGGTAGCGAAGGGCGGACGTGAAATGCGCCAGATCGGAAGCCGACCCCCACAGAGCGGCGGTGCTTTCGAGCCCGAGCAACTGCGCGACGCCGATGTCGTCAAGCATGGCGACGAGGTTCGCCCGCATCGGACCGGAGAAGCTCGCATGCACCTTCGCTGCAGCAAGGGCCACGTCCGCGGCCGCGCCGGATCGCAACTGGCGCCGACATTCCTGCAGGGCATTCGCCATCTGTTGGCGTCCGGGAGTGATCCCAACAATCACTATCTTCGCCGTTCTGGTCACATGGTCGAAGGCGGCATAGGCAATATCTATTCGCTTCGAACCTTGCCAGGCCTTGTCGATCAGCAGAGCGTCCGGAGCGTCGATCTCGCGTTTCAGCTCCGTATCGGAAGCGGTCTTGAGCCAGGGCAGGAAGTCGTTTGCGTGTGTCTTGGGCATATTGGTTCCTTCAGTGAAAAAGCGGGCGTTGTGCGAAAGCGACAGTGATGACTGCGTTATTGGAGGAGACAACATAGGTTCTTCTGAACCTGTTGAGAGAACTGGATACTTCTGCTCCGAAGTCCCGGCGCACCTCTCTCAGGCTGGCCTTCGACAGAGCATATTTCTGCGCTCCATCCCGGGCATTCCTGCTCTCTCCATAATCCAGGATCATCTCGATAACCGAGAGCGGCACCGCGCGTTCTGCAGCGCGCTGTCGTCCATGCCTTGTGAGCGTGATAGAGTTGATCATAAAAAGCGTCCGCGGTGACCCGTTCGATCACCACCCTGGCCGCTTTGAAGCGATTTGTCAAGCGGCATATTGGGTGATCGTAAAGACCACTATGGCCGCTATAAGGGCTGGCCCTAGTGTTGCCCACTACCCTGGACACAAATTGGATTTCACAGGGAGGTGTCCAGATGCCGGGCACCAGGTACTCATACCCTGCAGGCTTCAGGGATCAGATTATCGCAGGGCAGTGTCGAGGATCTTCCGCGTCGGCTATCGCCGCGTGAAGCAAGCAGGGATCGACGGCGGTGCCAGGAACGACTGGCCGCCCAGTCTGGAGCGCGAGGAACCGCGACGTTGGCGCAAGTAGAACCATCAGCTCGTCGGCACCGTAGGACGGCCCGAGCACAATGGAGGCGCCGGCCGGGAACATCGCGCCTCCATCTATAGAGCGTCGGTTTCCCCATCGTTGCCAGCGCACCGCGGTACGGTTACGCATCATAACAGCACTTATGACATGTATCGGGAGATATTTCTTGGCATTTACCGAAGAAGATGCGGAAGCCTTCGTCGAAGAGAATAAGTCGCACGTACACCGTTTACGCAAGACGATCACGAACCTCATGACAATGAAGCACGTCCTTTACTTCTATGGTCGTCTCGACAGGCTGAAATGCGATAATGAAGTTGCTCCATTAAAAGATAGCGTCATGGAGTCCGAAGCGTTCACGACCGCTATCGTGATGTCCTACGGTCGCTTATTTGCGGTAAGCAA
>NZ_JBARZC010000490.1:0-15654 GCF_049649345.1 Henriciella sp.
ATCTCAGGGCCCTTTTGTAATATTGCGAAACACTCCTTGTTTTGAAGCTGGCCAAAGACTCCCTTCATGTAGATCCTGACAAAGGGGCGTCCTTTCATGAGTAGCGTACAATTTCAGCAAACGATCAATTGTCCTGTCGTGTGTGCAGGCGTCGGCGTTCATAGCGGCGAGCGGGCCCGCGTGGTCATGAAGCCGGCCAAGCCGGGCACGGGCATTCGTTTCCGCCGTGTCGATATCGATGACCAGGACAATGAAGTCTGCGCGCGCGGCGATCACGTCAGCGAAGTGCAGCTTGGAACGACCCTGCGGAACGAAGCGGGCGTGACGGTTGCGACGGTTGAGCATCTGCTGGCTGCCTGCGCCGGTGTCGGCGTCGACAATCTGATCATCGAGATTGATGGACCGGAAGTGCCGATCATGGATGGCTCCTCAGCGGTCTATTGTGAGCTTCTTCTGTCGGCGGGGCTGCGTCAGCAGGGCGTGGCACGCAGGCGGATCCGGATCCTTGAGCCGGTCGAGGTGAAGGATGGGGTCAAGACGGCCCGCCTCAGCCCGAGCGCTGACAATTATCTCACCATCCACGCGAAAATCGAATTCCAGAGCCGCGCCATCGGAACCCAGCAAATGTCCCTACGACTGGTGCCGGGCATGTTTGCGCGCGATATCGCCTTTGCACGGACCTTCGGCTTCGCGCAGGACGTCGCGAAGCTTCAGGCCATGGGGCTCGCCCGTGGCGGGTCGCTCGACAATGCGGTGGTGCTCGACGGGGACGAGATCATGAATCCTGAGGGCTTGCGCACCGATGATGAGTTCATCCGGCACAAGATCCTTGATGCGGTTGGCGACCTAATGCTCGCGGGAGCGCCAATTGCCGGCGTCTATGAAGCCAGACAACCTGGTCATGCGCTGAACAATCAACTCGTCAGGGCGCTCATCGAGCAGCCAGACGCCTGGTGCTGGGAATCGGATGAAGATGAAGACGCCCGTATAGGTTTGCAGGCATCAGCCAGAGCATAAGCCTGCGCTCTGCGCCGCCAAATTACTGAAAAATCCTGACAGGCCGCCTGATCAGTGGGGCGGTTCAGCCCTCATTGCCCTGAAAGGCGCTGGTTGTGCCGATTCTGTTTCGTCGCTCTCGGCCAGCGTGCGGACCATTGTCTGAATGGCCGCCCGGACTTTTTCGTCCTTTATCTTCGTGAGATTACGCACACAGTCGATGGCAAAACGCGAGGAAGTGGCCAGTTCGTCATCGATCTGGTCTTCGGTGTCATGCAGGCCTTCGAAAAACCAGCCCGGCGAAATGTCGAGACGCTCGGCCAGCAGGTAGAGACGGCCCGCGCTGACGCGATTGGCTCCGGTCTCATATTTCTGGATTTGCTGATAGGACACCCCAAGCGCTTCGCCCAGCTGATCTTGTGTCAGACCCGACAGAATGCGGCGGCGGCGAATACGCTCGCCGACAATGGTGTCCACCTCGGACGCGGTAAATTCGCTGTTTTCCTTGTCGTGCATGTCTTTGTTGCCCTGGATCCCGGCGCCTGTGATTCCCGAATGCGGCTTACTGATCAGTACAGTAGCCCAGTCGCCAAAATTAACAAGGATTCGAGGCATACCTTCCTGCTTGGAAAGACTTTACATTGGCAGGCTGAGCGGCAAAGTGCGCCCTAAACAAGCGAACTTTCGGGATAGTCCATGACGTTAAAGTCCTCCTCACTCCTTGCCGTATCGGTAACAGCTCTGCTGCTCGGCGCCTGTAGCTCAAACCGCCAGGCCCGCGACCTTGCCTATGTCGAGCGGCCTGTCGAGGCGCTTTACAATGCTGCGGCCGATGAGATGGACAGCCGTGACTATGTGAGCGCGATCGAATTGTTCAACGAGGTCGAGCGCCAGCACCCTTATTCGGAATGGGCGCGCCGTTCCACGCTCATGTCCTCGTACGCCTCCTTCCGGTCGCGGCGCTATGATGACGCGATCTCGACCGCGCAGCGCTACCTTTCGCTCAATCCTGCAGGCCAGGGTGCGCCTTACGCTTATTACATCATCGCGCTTAGCTACTTCCAGCAGATCGTCGATGTCGGCCGGGACCAGAAGACGACCGAACTGGCACTGGCTGCGCTGAACGATGTTGTCCGCCGCTTCCCGAATACCGACTATGCGCGCGATGCGACGATCAAGATCGACATGGTCAATGACCAGCTTGCCGGCAAGGAGATGGCGATCGGGCGCTGGTATCTGCGCCGCAATCAGCACCTCGCCGCGGTGAACCGGTTCAAGACCGTGGTCGATGATTACGACACAACAAGCCATACTGCTGAAGCCTTGCACAGGCTGGTCGAAGCCTATCTCTCGCTCGGCTTGCGCGATCAGGCGGTCGCTGCGGCGTCTGTCCTCGGCTACAATTATCCCGACAGCGAATGGTATGAAGACAGCTATGACCTGATCGAGAACAATGGCTCGGGAGCGCAAAACGCTTCCTCGGATCGGACCCTGCTGCAGAAGCTCACGCCCTGGTAGGCGTTAACGAAAAACTTCTTGTTCTCTTTTTGTTCCGGTGATATCAGGGCGCATGATTATTGCGCTCTCCATACGGTCATTCCTGCTGATCGAGCGGCTCGATATTGAAGTCGCTCAAGGCTTTACCGCCCTCACCGGCGAAACCGGTGCGGGTAAATCCATTATTCTTGATGCTTTGGGCCTTGCGCTTGGGGCGCAGGCCAATCGCAAATTCGTCCGCAAGGGCGAGGAGCAGGCGGCGGTCTCGGCCGAGTTCACGGTTGCTCCAGACCATCCAGTCTGGGCGATCCTGCGCGAGCAGGGGATTGAGGCCTCGCCCTTCGAGACGCTGACACTGAAACGCGTCATTCCGGCGTCGGGGCCTGCGCGCGCTTTCGTCAATGACCAGCCAGCAAGCGCGGGACTGCTTGAAACCATCGGTGCGACGCTTGTCGAAATCCATAGCCAGCATTCTGCCTCAGCGCTGATGCGCGTGTCGCAGCACAGGGATCTGCTTGATCTTTATGCCGGCAATGAGACGCTCCTGACCGAGTGTGCGGCCAGCTGGAAGACGTTTCAGAACAAGCGCCAGGCGCGCGAAACACTTGAGCGTGATCTTCAGGAGGCCGAGCGCGAATATGCCTGGCTTGCCAGCGCCCATGAGGAGCTTTCTGCACTGGATGCAGGCGCCGATGAGTATGAAAAACTGAGCGCCCAGCGCGGCCTGCTCATGCAGTCTGAAAAGATTGCGGATGCCGTGGGCGAAGCCGTCAGTGCGTTTGACGACAGCGACGTTGAAGCCGCGCTGGCGAAAGCCAGCCGGGCCTCCGAACGCGTCTTGAGAATTGATGGACTGGCCGAATCAGACGGCGGGCTGTCGCGCGCTGCAAAGCTCGCCGCTGACGCGCTTGAAAGAGCCCTGATTGAAGTAGGAGAAGCCCGATCGGCGCTTGATGGGCTGGCTGTCGAAGCTGTGCACGACCCGGACGTGCTGGAGCGGGCAGAGCAACGCCTGTTCGCGATCAAGGGCGCGGCCCGGAAGTTCGCCATTGAACCAGACCGGCTCCCGGCCTTCTTCGATGAGGTGGCTGAGAAGCTGGAAATGACCAATGCGCCGGATGGACTGATCGAGAAAGCCAGGTCCGAAGAAAAGGCTGCGGCCGCCCGCTGGCACACGGTGGCCGACAGGTTGAGCCAGGCGCGCAAGACGGCGGCCGGCCAGCTCGAAGCGGCCATTGAAGCCGAACTCAAGCCTCTCAAACTGGAACGTACCCGCGTTCAGGTCCGCTTCGACGACATCGAAGAGGGCGCTTCGGGTCTGGCCGGGCGCGAACGGGTCGAGTTCGAAGTGGAAACCAATCCGGGCGCCGGGTTCGGTCCCCTTCGCCAGATTGCATCGGGCGGTGAACTTGCGCGCTTCTCACTCGCGCTTCAATGCGCGCTGGCTGAGGTGAATGCCATCCCCGTCATGGTGTTTGACGAGGCCGATCAGGGCGTCGGCGGCGCAGTGGCTGCTGCGATTGGGGAACGCTTGTCCCGCCTTGCTCAAAGCCGGCAGGTCTTTGCGATCACGCACAGCCCGCAAGTGGCCGCCGCTGCGGCAGGCCAATGGCTCATTTCCAAGGACAGCAGCGGCCAAAACGGGCTTGGCCGAACCCTGCTGACCGGGCTAGATGCAGACGCAAGACATGAAGAAATTGCCCGCATGCTGTCTGGCTCGACCATCACCGAGGAGGCGCGTGCGGCAGCATCGCGATTGCTGGAGGATGTATGAGCAAGCCCGTTCCCGCCGAGGCGCTGAGTGAAGCAGATGCCCGACGGGAGCTTGCACGGCTCGCAACCGAAATCCGCCTCGCAGATGCGGCGTATTACAAGCAAGACGATCCGCATCTGACAGATGCCGAATATGACGCGCTGCGCGCTCGCAATCTCGAGGTCGAAGCCGCCTTTCCGCACCTGAAACGCTCCGACAGCCCCAGCGACAAGGTCGGCGCGGAGACCTCGGAAGCCTTTTCCAAAGTCACGCATGGCGTGCCGATGCTGTCACTCGACAATGCGTTTTCCGATGAAGATGTCGAAGAGTTCGCCGCCCGCATCCGCCGCTATCTCGGGCTGTCCGAGGAGGAGCCACTCGCCATCACGGCAGAGCCCAAGATTGACGGCCTTTCCCTCAGCCTGACCTATGAAGAGGGCAAACTCGTCCGGGCAGCGACGCGCGGAAACGGGCAGGTCGGCGAGGACGTCACCGCCAATGCCCGCACGATCGAAGACATTCCCGATCAGCTCAATGGAACGGAGTGGCCCTCGCGTATCGAAATTCGCGGCGAAGTCTATATGACGGGCGAAGCGTTCGAGGCACTCAACGCGTCGCAAGCCGAAGCCGGCAAGAAGGTCTTCGCCAATCCGCGTAATGCGGCTGCTGGAAGCCTCCGCCAGCTTGATGTCAGCATTACCCGGTCCAGGCCGCTGCGCTTCTTCGCCTATGCCTGGGGCGAGACCACTGCGCCCATCGGCGCGACCCAGACCGAGGCGGTTGCCAGTCTGGAAAGCTGGGGCTTCGTCACCAATCCGCTTTTCAAATCGCATACGTCGGTGAACGGCCTCCTCGAAGCCTATGCAGACCTCGCCGAACGGCGCGCCCTGCTCGGCTATGACATTGACGGGGTTGTCTACAAGGTCGACCGGCTCGACTGGCAGGAGCGGCTCGGTTTTGTCAGCCGCTTTCCGCGCTGGGCGATCGCCCACAAATTTCCGGCTGAGCGGGCGATGACCGAGCTTGAAGCGATTGAAATCCAGGTCGGCCGCACCGGCACGCTGACCCCTGTCGCCCGCCTCGCGCCGGTCACGGTCGGCGGTGTCGTCGTTTCCAATGCCACGCTACACAATGAAGACGAGATCGCCCGCCTTGATCTGCGCCCCGGCGACAGGGTCGAGATCCAGCGCGCTGGCGATGTTATCCCGCAAGTGCTCGGCGTGACCAATCCGGACCGCAAAGATCGCCCGCCGCCCTTCCAGATGCCGACCGAATGTCCTGAATGCGGTTCGGCGGCTGTGCGCGAGGTGGATGACAAGGGTGAGGAAGATGTCCGGCGCCGCTGCACAGGAGGGCTGACCTGCCCGGCCCAGGCGGTTGAGCGGCTCAAACACTTCGTTTCCCGAAAGGCGCTCGATATAGACGGGCTTGGCGCAAAACAGGTCGAGCTTTTCCATTCAAAGGGCGTCGTTAAAGGTCCGCAGGACATTTTCAGGCTGGCCGCGCGCATAGAGGCGAAAGGCCTGCCGCCGATGTCCGAATGGGAAGGCTTTGGCGAGACTTCGGCGAACAATCTCTTTGCTTCCATCGACGCGCGCCGCGCGCCGCCTTTCCAGCGCTTCCTGAATGGCCTCGGCATCCGTCATGTCGGCGAGACGACATCTGGCGTGTTCGCGCGGAGCTTCCTGAAATGGGAGATGTTCTGGGACACGGTCGTGAAAGCCGCAGGCGGCGATGAGGCGGCCGAAGCCGAACTGCTGTCGATTGACGGCGTCGGCTCGACGGCGGTGACCAGCCTCAAGGAATTTGCCGCTGAGCCTCACAACCAGGAAATGCTCGCCGCCTTGCTCGCTGAAATCGAGGTTCAGGACGCCGAAGCGCCTGCCTCTGAATCGCCGGTTTCGGGCAAGACGATCGTCTTCACCGGCACCCTCGAAAAGATGACACGCGATGAAGCCAAGTCGCGTGCAACAGCGCTCGGCGCCAAGGTGTCGGGCTCGGTGTCTGGCAAGACAGACATCCTTGTTGCCGGACCTGGGGCAGGGTCGAAGCTCAAAAAGGCTGAAGAGCTTGGCATCCAGGTGATGAGCGAGGATGACTGGCTGGAGCTTGCGGGCGTCTAGAGCGGCGCGCAGGCAGCGCGCAGCCAGTCGGCCACTTCGGTTTCAACCAGCGGCCCGATCCGCTCGAGCACATCGCGGTGATACTGGTCGACCCAATCATGCTCGGCCGGTGACAGCATCGATGTCATGATGAGATCGCGCGCCAGCGGCGCCCAGGTGAGATTGGCAAAGCCCAGCATTTTGCGCTCGCCTGCCGGAATGTCGGCGGGCTCGGTGACGTATTGCAAATTCTCGATCCGGATGCCGTACTGGCCCTCGCGGTAATAGCCCGGCTCATTCGAGACGATCATGCCGGGGCGCAGTGCGACGCTGTTCCATGGCTTTGCGATGCGCTGCGGGCCTTCATGTACGCCGAGATAGACGCCGACGCCATGCCCGGTGCCATGATCGTAATCGAGTCCTGCCTGCCAAAGCGGATAGCGCGCCAGCGCATCGAGATGCGTGCCCGTTGTGCCTTCCGGAAAGCGCACCGTGGCAAGCGCGATATGGCCTTGCAGCACAAGCGTATAGTGACGCTTCATATCGTCTGATGCCCCGCCGATCGGCACAGTGCGCGTCACATCGGTCGTGCCGTCGAGATACTGGCCGCCACTGTCGACGAGATAGAGCGACCCGCGCTCAAGCTCCAGATTGGACGCAGACGAGACGCGGTAGTGTGGCAGCGCGCCGTGCGGACCGGCGCCGGAGATGGTCTCGAAAGAAAGATCATTCAGCTCAGACAGCTCATCGCGGAAGCTCTCAAGTTTCAGCGCGGCGTCGATCTCGGTGATGTCGCCGGACTGCGCCTCGGTATCGAGCCAGTGCAGGAAGCGCGTCAGCGCTGCGCCATCGCGGATATGAGCCGCTTCGGTGCCGGAAATCTCGGTTGAATTCTTGCACGCCTTTGGCAGGAGTACAGGATCGCGCTGTTTGAGAATATTGGCGCCGGCGTCCTCGACCTGTTTGAAGAACCAGGCAGAAGCCAGTGCCGGGTCAAGGCTGACCGTCTTGTTCTTTAGCGTCGCGATGGCCGGCTCAAGCTCGTCGATCGCGCGGACCGTGACCGTGTTGCCGAGATGCTGGCGGAGTTCGTCGGTAACCTTGCGCGGATCGAGAAACAGGTCTGCCGAGCCATCATTATTCAGGATGGCGCGTGCCAGGGGCAGGGGCGAGCAGGCCACATCGCCGCCGCGAATGTTGAACGCCCAGGCGACAGACGCAGGCGAGGTAATGATCGCCGCATCCGCCCCATCTTCCTTCAATGCGTCGGCAATGGTCTGGCGCTTGTCGGTACTGTCGAGTCCGGCAAATTTGATCTTTTGCGCAACGACTTTGGCCATGGGTTCGCCGGGCCGGTCATCCCAGGCTTGGTCGATCGGGTTGGTCTCGACGGCCTTCAGGTCGGCGCCGGATTTCTTTGCAGCCGCGGTCAGCGTGTCGAGGTCATTTGGCGTCATAAGGCGAGGATCGTAGCCAACCGTCTTGCCAGAGAGTGTCTGCTTGGCAAGCCAGCCAAACGGGCCAGGCTCCGGAAGACCTTCGACGTCGATCAGCTCGCGGTCGGTCTGGTCGCGCACCTGCAGCGTGTAGCGGCCATC
Source organism: Henriciella sp. (assembly GCF_049649345.1). GTDB lineage: Bacteria > Pseudomonadota > Alphaproteobacteria > Caulobacterales > Hyphomonadaceae > Henriciella. The sequence continues at coordinate 7,947 of NZ_JBARZC010000490.1, forward strand.
GGCGAAGATGACGGCTGTGTCCTGGAAGACCATGGCCGCGCCAGCCGAGCCGGTAAAGCCGGTCGCCCAGGCCAGCCTGTCATTGCAGGCCGGCAGGTATTCGTTCTGATACTCGTCCTCATGCGGGATATAGAAGCCGTCGAGGTCTTGAGCCTTCATGGCATCGCGCAGTTTGGGCAGGTTCTGGCGGCCAAGCTGTGGGCCGCCTCTCACGTCGAAATTTTGTCTCATGATCTGAACCTAGTGTCTGAAGGGTGAAAGCGGAAGGCAGCTCGTCATCCAGGCTTGCCGAAAACCAGGCTTGCCCACCCATCCTTGCGGATCCGTTTCGCGAGTGCGAGGCCATGACCTTCATAGGCGCGGCGAACCAGAGGTTCCTGATGCGCCAGAAGGCCGGACAGGATGACATGGCCGCCCTTAGCCGTCAGACCGGCAATGGTCGGGCAGAGGGCGACGAGCGGGCGAAAGAGGATGTTGGCGAAGACGAGTTCATAGGGCGCGTCAGCGCGGATGGTGTGGTTCATCCCGCCGCCTGTCTCGAATGTCTTGAACGCGTTTGCGGCATGGTTCTTGGCGGCATTCTCATTGGCGACACGGACACTGTCTGCGTCGATCTCGGTGCCCCAGGCCCGTTTGGCACCCGCCTTGATCGCCGCGATAGCGAGCACGCCTGAGCCGGTTCCGATATCGAGCACCTTGTTCGGGCGCGCCGTCTTGAGCACGTGTTCAAAACCAATGAGGCAGCCAAGCGTGGTGCCGTGATGGCCTGTTCCAAAAGCAGGTCCGGCCTCGATAAGGATTGGCGTTTTGCCGGGTGCGGACTTGGCGAGCGCGTGGCTACCCGCGACAATGAAGCGGCCAGCTTCGACAGGCGGAAGCCCCTCCAAAGACAGCGTCACCCAGTCGCGATCTTCCAGCGCCTCCATCACCGGGTTCAGTTCTGGTGCGGTCTCGCGGATCATCTCCTGACAGGCGAGGGCGTCTTCCTCTGTCTCGGCATAGGCGTCGAGACGCCAGGCATGGCGGCCGTCTTCCTTGGCATCGCCGGCGCCGGCCGGTGAGGGATCGGCCCAGGCGAGGGCGTCCCAGGCTGTTTCGATGGCCGCGCGCGGGCCTTTTGCTGTGATCTGGTACATTGCGGCAAGCGCATAGCAGAGCGCGCAAAATCCCGATAGTCTGCGGTCTGACTTTCAGGGGAATCAGGAGAGAGATATGGCCATCTCAATCAGGCAGATACTGGCCGCGCTCATTGTGGCGCTTGCGGCCTGCGCGAGCCTGCCGCAAAGCGGTGCCCAGGAAACAGAGGCTGTCGAGGTCTTGCCAGAATGGCGCGCCATACCGGCTGAGAACCTCCTCCTGATCGAGACCGAACACGGCATGATTACCGTCGAGCTCAATCCGGCATTCGCGCCCAATCATGTCGAACGGATAAGGAAGCTTGCCTTTGCCGGGATCATGCATGGCAATCGCTTCTATCGCGTCATAGATGGTTTCGTGGCCCAGGGCGGGTTTCAGGATGAGACCGCGATCCTCGACTGGCCCAATCTCGAGAATGAGAATGACCGGGGCTATTCGTCAGGCCGGTTTACCCCGCTTGGCAACAAGGATCTTTTTGCCCCGGAGGTCGGCCATATCGCTGGATTTCCGGTGGGCCGAAGCGAGCTGATGGGACGCGAATGGCTGCTGCATTGTCCGGGTGCGATCGCGATGGCGCGGGATACAGATCCCGATAGCGGCTCAACCGAATTTTACATTGTGCTCGATGCGCAGCGCTATCTTGATCGCAACCTCACGGTCTTCGGCCGGGTCATCGACGGGATGGAACATGTCCAGGCGCTCAAGCGCGGCAGGCGGGAGATCGAGAATGGCGTGATCCAGGCACCGGAGGTCGGTGACGAAATCCTGTCCTTCCGTATTGCTGCGGATCTGGCAGATGACGCGCAACCAAAATGGGAAGCCATGGTCACCGGCAGTCAGGCCTTTGAAGAGTTCAAACGCTCCAAACGTGTGCGCAGCGAGGAATTCTTCTACCGCAAGCCGCCTGAAGTGCTGGACATTTGCAGCTTCTCCACGCCCGTCCGGCGGGTGGACGGACCCTAGGCGCCATGCAGTTTGCGGCCCGCCTGCGCGATCAAATCCGGCGCGGTGAAATCACGACGACCATCCGCATCTGGCAGAGCCCCCGCGTGAAAGCCGGCGGCGCTTACAGGCTTGCGCCCGGTCACGTCGTTGTCGACCATATCAGGGAGATATCGATCGCGGATATTACGCCTCAAATGGCGCGCGAGAGCGGTTTCTCCGGAACGATCGATCTACTGAAGACGGCCAGGCACGGAGCCGGCACCCGGGTTTTCTTTATCCGGTTTCACTATGAAGAGAGCTGACCTAGCGGCGCGTATTGGTCTTGCTCTTCCAGCCATGATCATAATGCGCCCAGGCTTTGCCCCGGTCCAGATGCTGGGCTCCGTAGCCATAGCTGCGGCTAGACCAGATCACGGAGTTCTCGTCATAGACCGGCCCGCCGCTGTAGGAATAGCTTCGATGCGAGGCGTGGCCCCTATGGCCATGATGTTTGCCGTGCCCGTGATGCTTGCCATGTCCATGATGGCTCTTCTGGTAGGCGACGGCGGGCGCATGATAGCAGTCCGGCGGGGCGAGACGGGTATAGGTTCGCGTGTAGCGCTGGGTGACGACAGGCGCTGTCGTATAGGTGGCGCCGCGCTGGTAAGAGCCGCAGCCGCTGTAGCAGTTTGTGCGCGGCTGGACCCGGTGTGTGCGTTCAACCTCAACCACGCGCGCCTGCTTCTTATGCGGGCTCAGGGGCGAGGGGCCCCTGCTCGCCGCCTGCTTGTCGGCATAGCCGTCGGCAGCAGCGGGAAGGGCGGCCAGAAGTCCGGCACCGAGGCCGAGCACGATGAGTTTGTTCATGGGGAGCTCCTTCGCGATGTGCAGGTTTTGTGGGCTAACAAAAGGTTAACACACAAATACGCCGCCGCGCAGGGAGTTCCAAGTCTGAGCGAGGAAACCGCAATCATAATTACGCTCTAGTCGAAGCGCGTCAAAACCCGCTAGAACGTTGCGATGACGACAAAACTGAAGATCGCAATTGCTGGCATTGCCGGCCGGATGGGGCGCCAGCTTGCGGGCGCTGTGCTCGAGGCAGGCCACACGCTGTGCGGTGCCAGCGAAGCGCCGGCATCGCCCCATATCGGCAAGGATATTGGCGAACTGCTCGGGCGTGGCGCAGTCGGCATTCACGCCACAGATGATGTCGCAGCTGCAGCCGAAGACGCAGATGTCTGGATCGATTTCACACGGCCGGCCGCCACCTTGGCCGCCCTCCACGCGCTTGAAAAAAGCAGCGTGAAGGCTGTGGTGATTGGCACGACCGGTTTCGATGGCGCAGCAGAAGCCGATATCGCAGAAGCGGCGGGCGATCTTACCATCGTGAAGGCCGGGAACTTCTCGCTCGGCGTGAACCTCCTGTGCGCGCTGACCAAACGCGCGGCAGAAAGCCTCGGCGAGGATTGGGACATTGAAGTCCTCGAAACCCATCACCGCCGCAAGGTCGATGCGCCATCCGGCACGGCGCTTATGCTGGGCGATGCCGCAGCCAGCGGGCGGGGCTCAGACCTGAAAACGCTTCGGGCGGGCCCTTATGATGGGCCGGACGCCAAGCGCGAGGCAGGCACGATCGGGTTCGCTGTGCGCCGCTCGGGCGGCGTCATCGGACAGCACGAGGTGACATTCGCCAGCGATATGGAAGTGGTCTCGCTGTCGCACACCGCGCTCGACAGGGCTGTGTTTGCCCACGGTGCTCTGGCCGCGGCGCGCTGGGCGATGCGCCAGCCGGCCGGGCTGTACAATATGGACGATGTCCTCGGGCTTTGACGCAACGGCAGAGATTGCATTTCCTTTGCGGAAGCGCGCTATCTGGCATCATCGAACAAGACCAGCACGTCCAGGGAGGCCAGTATGGCAGACGCATATATCATCGACGCCGTTCGCACACCGCGCGGCATTGGCAAGGTCGGCAAGGGTTCGCTTGCTCACCTCCACCCACAACATCTGAGCGCCACGGTGCTCGGCGCGATCCGTGATCGCAACAATCTCGACACCGCAACCGTCGACGATGTCATCTGGGGCACCAGCTCGCAGCGCGGCGCGCAGGGCGCAGACATGGGCCGTATGGCCGCCCTTGATGCAGGCTTTGACGTTAAAGCGTCCGGTGTGACGCTGGACCGCTTCTGCGGCTCAGGCATCACGACAGTGTCACTGGCCGCGGCGCAGATCATGTCCGGCATGGAAGACTGTGTCATTGCCGGCGGCTGTGAGATGATGAGCTACACTTCATCGACAGCCGACCCGAAGAACCCGCCCATGATGGATGCCGGCAATCTTCACCTGCGCGAAATGCATCCGCAGTCCCAGCAAGGCTGCTGCGCCGACGCGATTGCAACGCTGGAAGGCATTGACCGCGAGTCTGTCGACCAGCTGGCCGTGACCAGCCAGACCCGCGCCAAGCGCGCCATGGATGAAGGCCGCTTCGACAAATCTGTCATTCCGGTCCACAACCGCGATGGCTCGCTCGCGCTCGACAAGGATGAGTTCCCGCGTCCTGGCACATCAATGGAAAGCCTGTCTGGCCTGAAGACCGTGTTCAACATGTTCTGGGATGTGCCCGTCGACGAGAAGGGCATGACCTATGGCAACATGATCGAGCAGAAGTATCCGCAGCTGAAAGAAGGCGTGGACCACGTGCATCATGCCGGTAATTCGTCCGGCGTTGTCGATGGCGCAGCCGCCATTCTGGTGACGTCAAAAGAGTATGCCGACAAGCATGGCCTGAAGCCGCGCGCCCGCATCGTGGCGACGTGCAATATGGGCGACGACCCGACCCTGATGCTCAACGCGCCTGTGCCGGCCGCAAAGAAAGTGCTCGAGAAGGCCGGGATGACGACCGACGATATCGACGTCTATGAGATCAACGAAGCCTTCTCAGTCGTCGCCGAGAAGTTCATCCGTGACCTCGATCTCGACCGCGAGAAAGTGAACATCAATGGCGGCGCCATGGCGCTCGGCCATCCAATCGGCGCGACCGGCTCGATCCTGATCGGCACGGCGCTGGACGAGCTTGAGCGCTCCGGCGGCAAGTATGGCCTCGTCACCATGTGCGCGGCTGGCGGCATGGCGCCTGCGATCATCATCGAGCGTCTCGACAGCTAGGCCGACAGTCTCGATTTCACCTTTCCCCGTCCTGGCTGTCGCTGGGGCGGGGTTTTTATTTCCATCAAATTTGAACGACCGGCTGAACCATAACTCCATCTCTGTGTGCCATATCGGGCCGTAACAAAATGATCCACATGGATCGAATTACGGGTAGATGCACATGGCAAAGACTGTTCTGGTAATCGACGATGATCCGACGCAACGCAGGCTGATTCAGGCCGCTGTCGAGAAGGCCGGCTTTGCCTGCCGCACGGCGCCTGACGGGGAGTCTGGCTTTACCACGGCGACCGAAGCTGGCGCCGATGTTGTCCTGCTCGACCTTACAATGCCCGGCCTGTCCGGCATGGAAACACTGGAACGGCTGTCCGAACGCGTTCCGGATGTGCCTGTGATCATGCTCACGGCGACATCTGGCATCGACACGATCGTGTCCGCCATGCGCGCCGGCGCTGTCGATTTCATCGTCAAGCCTGCCAATCCCGAGCGCGTTGTCGTTTCGATTCGCAATGCGCTGAAAATGTCTTCGCTGTCGGGCGAAGTGAAACGCCTGACCCGCAAGTCTGAAGGCGGCATGAGCTTTGACGACATGATTGGCGCAGCGCCTGCCATGCGTCAGGTCATCCGGCTTGGCCAGCGGGCTGCGAGCTCCGATATTCCGGTGCTGATCCTCGGTGAAAGCGGTGTCGGTAAGGAAGTTGTCGCGCGCTGTATCCAGGGCGCTTCTGATCGTGCTGGAAAACCCTTTGTCACTGTCAATTGCGGCGCGATCCCGGAAAACCTCGTCGAGTCGATCCTGTTCGGCCATGAGAAGGGAGCGTTTACCGGCGCTGTATCGAAATCGCTCGGCAAGTTTGTCGAGGCCGATGGCGGCACGCTCTTCCTTGATGAGGTCGGCGAGCTTCCGCTCGATATGCAGGTGAAATTGCTCCGCGCGCTCCAGGAAGGCGAGGTCGACGCTGTCGGATCGCGCCGTCCGACCAAGGTTGATGTGCGCATCATCTCGGCGACCAATCGCGATCTTGCCGAGCAGGTCAAAGCCGGCGGTTTCCGCGAAGATCTTTACTATCGCCTCAACGTTTTCCCAGTCGACATGCCGTCGCTGCGCGAGCGCAAGGCTGATGTGCCGGCTCTGGTCGAACATTTCATCTCACGCTTCAACGCGTCGGAAAATCGGGATGTACAGACTGCCAGCGAGGAAACGCTGCAGATGCTGTGCGCGCATGACTGGCCGGGCAATGTCCGCCAGCTTGAGAACGCTGTCTTCCGCGCCGTGATCCTCTGCGAAGGCAACGAGCTACAGCCGCACGACTTCCCGCAAATATCCGGTATCATGCCTGAGATGGCAGACCTGCCGGCTGTGCCGCAACGCACGTCAGCGGCGAATGATGCCTCTGAAGTTGCTGGCGAGGCCGGCCCCGTCGCCGTCAAGGATGAAGCAGGTGAGCTGCGCGCCCTGTCCGAGATTGAGCGCGACATTATCGAATATGCGATCGATTTCTATCAGGGGCATATGTCCGAAGTCAGCCGCCGCCTCGGCATTGGCCGCTCCACGCTCTACCGCAAGATCCGCGAGTATGAACTGGACCAGGACGAGAAGAAGGCCGGCTAGATGGTCAACATTTTCCTGCCGGGCTACTTTCTACTCGGCGGGCTTGGCCTGCTGATCGGGGCTGGCATCGGCGAGTTTCTGGCCCAGCGCTTTCCGCATCAACGGTTTCTGTTTGCTATCGGCCTCTACCTCGCTCTGGCGGTCGCCATTTTCGTTGGCGCCGACGTCGAGGCGCTCCTGTCGGGGCTGATGGCGTCTGGCCGCAATGTCGATGCGGGCCTTGTCTGGTTTGTTGGAAAACGAATCTTCCTGTTCGGTATGATCAGTGGTGCGGCGCTGTTCTGCCAGCAAAGGCAGCGTACACCGCAGATCTTTGCCCTGGCCGTGTCCGGCGTAATCGGTCTGCCAATCATGATGAACATCTGGATGGGCGCCGGCATGACCTATGCCACGCAGGGCCTTGCAGCTTGACCCGCAAGAATCGGGTGGAATGAGCTGAACGGCCGGGGCAGACTGGCCCCATGACCGAGACAACCACACGCCTGACAGACCGCTCCATCGCCTATGAACGCATGGCCGAGGCGCTCGCCTATCTGGGCGATACCTGGCGCGACTGGCCGGACCTGTCCCAGTGTGCCCGCGCCATGGGCCTCTCGCCCCATCACTTCCAGCGCGAGTTTACCCGCTGGGCCGGGATCAGCCCGAAACAGTTCCAGTCTGCGCTCGCCCATGCTGAGGCCGGGGACCTGCTTCGCCAGGGCGCTTCCGTGCTCGACGCCTCGCTGGAGACAGGCCTGTCTGGCCCGTCCCGTCTGCATGATCTCTTTATCGCTCATGAAGGCCTGACGCCCGGCGAAGCAAAAGCCTCTGGCGGCGGCGCTGATCTTGTCATCGGCAAGGCCCCGACACCGTTCGGGACAGGCGTATTCC